>NZ_SMLD01000419.1:0-476 GCF_004352805.1 Nonomuraea mesophila | reverse complement strand
CGCTGAACATCACCTCACGCAACGGATGCGGCAACAACGGCTCGAACCGGGCACAGATCTCATCCAACGCCTCGGCGAACACCGGGAACACCTCAACAAGAGACGCCCCCATGCCGACCCGCTGACTGCCCTGACCGGCGAACAGCAACGCCAGCTTCCCACCGGAACCACCTCCGGAAATCGCTCCGGACGCGTCCTCCTCGGCCAGCGCCCGCAGGCCTGCCACCAGTTCGTCCCGATCAGCACCCACGACCACCGCGCGCTGCTCCAGCACCGCCCGGCCCGTCGCCAGCGACCACGCCGCATCCGACACCGCCACCGACGGCTCCGACTCCAGCCACGACGCCAACCGACCGGCCTGCGCCCCCAACGCCCGCTCATCCTTCGCCGACACCAGCAACGGCACCACCGGCGCCTGCTCCACCGGCTCCGGCTCCGGCTCCACCACCGGACCCTGCTCGATGATCACGTGAGCG
>NZ_SMLD01000418.1:0-482 GCF_004352805.1 Nonomuraea mesophila | reverse complement strand
GTCGGGGGTGGTGCGGTGGTGGGGGTTGTAGTGAGTGGTGGCGGCGGCTGTGGTGGTCAGGCCGACGACGATCGTGTTGACCCGCACCTGTGGCGCCCATTCGGCGGCCAGGCAGCGAGCCAGGTGGTGCAGGCCCGCTTTGGCGGCGCCGTACGCGGCGGTGCCGGGTGAGGGGCGGCTGCCGCTGACGCTGCCGATCATCACGATCGCCCCGCACGAGGCGGCGAGCAGCGGGTAGGCGCGCTGCGCCACCAGGAGCGGGGCCGTCAGGTTCAGGTCGATGACACGGGCGTGCAGGCGCGGCGAGGTGCCGTCCAGTGGCGCGTACGGCGACCCGCCCGCGTTGTTGACCACCACGTCCAGCCGGTCGAAGCCGGAGATGAGCCGGTCCACGTCCTCGGGGACGCGCACGTCGGCCTGGACGAACCGGATCTCACCGGCCGCGACGGACGCGGGTGGAGTCTGGGCCGACGCATCGGCGG
>NZ_SMLD01000042.1:0-56488 GCF_004352805.1 Nonomuraea mesophila | reverse complement strand
GACCGACGGCGGACGCGGTCACCGCGTTGTCCGTACGAACCGGCACCTCCGCTCGGCGACGCCCTCCTGCGCCGCGATGGCCTGGCACAACCCCACCAGGTCGTCGGCGTCGACCGAACGGTGCGCGCCCGCGTCCCCTACGGCCCGGGGGAACGGCCGCTCGCGGGTCGCCCAGAACCGTCCGGCGTCGGTGAGCAGCGACGGCTTCGGCATGGTGGATGCTGTCGTTGTCACAGATCACCACGATCGCCCTGGGCGTCCGGGGCAGCCAGACGGTTCTGTTCCAGCAGGGCGATGAAGTCGGCGGTGCAGCGGCCCAGCCGGTACGCCCACCGCCCGCTGGTCATCTCCAGCCCGTCGAACACCGTCAGATCCCAGCGACCCGATTCATATGGCAGCGCGGCTTGTGTGACCTACGTCACCGGCCATGGGCGTCACATAGCGGTGGGGACCGCGGTCGTATGTATGGCGCGACCGCGAATGAACAGACAGGAACCGGCAGTGAGCGAACGCGACGAGCAACCGCAGTTCGTACGCCGGCGCATCGACCGGGCGCGCCACGTAGGCACGACGAGCCGATCGCGGTGCGGGGCAAAGGCCCGGTCGCGGTGGCTCAGACGCTGTCGGGGGGGCTATGGACGCGCCGGTTTCGATCTGCTGCGTCTCCAGAATCTTCACGCGGACTGAAGGCCCCCGACAGCGCGTGATCAGTCCACATCAATTGGTTCAGAAAGGCTTCCATGACCGTCGTCAGCCCAGCCCTTCATCGCCGTACTGAAAGCGTGCCGATCTGCTCGAACAATGCCGGAGAAGCGATCGGGTGACCGCGCACCTCGTGCAGAAGTAGGCCATCCGCCGGGAGTCACTGCCCGCACCGACCTACCAGCCACACGCTGCCACTACGAGCAGGAAAAGAATCCACGGGCTTGTGTCTCCAGCAGATGTCAGCTGACGCGAGTGTCGAATCAATCTTCAACGCTTCAGGTGCACTGAAAATCAATGTGGCGTTGATTCTCCTTTGAGGGTGGGAGGAGCTTTTTGTGATGGACGCGTTCCAAGCAACGGTCAAGGAACTCGCAGACCAGGTCAACCAGCAGGTCGAGCGTCTGCGCGACGCGTACGGGGCAATCAACGCGATCGAGTCCACGATGGCGTCGCCCGACGGGATGATCAGCGTGACAGTGGGACCGCAGGGGCAGGTCCGCGGTATCGAGCTGAACCCGCGCGTCTACCGCAAACTGTCCGCCTCCGAGTTGGCCGGCGCTCTCATGGAGCAGATCAACCGCGCCACGGCCACGGTCACCGAGCAGCGCAGGCGGCTGATGGAGCCGCTGATGCCGGCGGAACTCCCTTACGAGCAAGTTTTCGGAGAGAACGTCACACTCGACGCTTTCCTGCCCCCACGTGTGGATCCGGACGCATGACCAACCGCGACGCCCGGCCCGAGACGGGCTACTCCGTCCGCTCGGAGTCGCTGCGCCTGCAGAGCCAGGTCTTCACCGCCCAGCGGGAAAGCCTCGCGGAAGCACGCGACGACCTGCGGGCCGCCTTCGACCGCGACAGGAACACGCTCGGCAATGACGAGTACGGCGCCGAGCTGGCCAAGAAGTTGCCTGAGATGGAGCGGACCATCTTCACGGCGTTGAAGGGCTGCATCGACGAGTTCGACGGCCTGGCCGGCGGCCTGCACACCAACGCCGGCAACTACGAGGCCGCCGACCGTCCGCGAACCGGTAACCCATGAGCTTCGACGGATTCCTCGTGCCCGACTGGGCCAAGCCGTACGTCGGCTGGGTCGTCGGCATGGACTGGCCGGAGGGTGACGAGAGCGGCTGCTTCCGGCTCGCCGACGCGTGCGTGACCGCCGCCCACGCGGTCGTCAAGGGCAGCGCCGCCGATCAGCCGTGGAGCGCGAACAAGATCGGCTCGGACTGGGACGGCGATGCGCACCTGGCCTTCGCCGAGCACGTCAGCGAGACGGTGGGCGGGCAGGTGGCCGACACGGTCAACCGGCTGATCAACGCCGCCGTCGCGCTCAACGGCGTGGGCATGCAGATTCAGTACGCCAAGTACATGATCGAGGTCACCGTCTGGCTGCTGATCCTGCAGCTCTCGTACCTGCTGACGATGGCGGTGGCCAGCGGCGGGGCGAGCCTGGCGCTCATCCCGGCACGTGTGCAGCTCGCCCGCATGACCGTCGCGCAGATCGCCCAGAGGACCGTGCTCAACATCGCGATCTTCGCGGGGATCGTCGCGGGCATGGACGCCGGCGTCCAGCTCCTGCAGATGGCGAAGGGCCGCAGAGATGAGCTCGACCTGACCCAGATCGGGATCTCCGCGCTCAGCGGCGGCGCCATGGGCGGGCTCATGGGGTTGTTGGGCGGCGGGCTCTCCCGGCTGGCCACGCCCGCCCTGCGCGCCGGGCTGACCAGGGCGGAGATGGGCGCGGCCGAGCGGCTGCTGTCAGCGGCCAGCTCCTCGTTGTACGGGCAGGCCGCGCAGTACGCGGTGACCGGCGGCCTCACGACGGCCGGGACCATGCTGGCGCAGGGTAACTTCGACTGGGACCTGCTGGCCAAGGGAGTCACTTCCAGCGCGCTTGGCGCGGACGGCCAGCACTTGAGCGCGCCGCTTCCGCACCGCAGCGACAGCACGCCCAATCCGTACGGCGGCTCCCTTCCCGACCCGGGTCCTCACCCTGACCCCGGCTCACGTCCCGACGCTGACCCCCGCGGGAACGACTCCGATCAGGCCCCGCTCCGGGACCGCGGCGGCACGACTCTGAGCTACGCGACCGACACCGGGCCCGCCCGCCAGGGCGCCGACCCGACCGGCCTGCCGGAACGGCAGCCGCTCAGCGGGCAGGGAGAGACCCGGCCGCACACCGTGTCCGAGCAGGGCCCGGCGGCAGTGCGCACCCCGGAGGCTCTGCGTCCCAGGACACCCGATCAGAGCACACCTCCGGCGAGTCACGGCACGCCGGACCACAAGCCCGACGGCGCCTCCCGCCAGCCGGGCGACCGGCAATCCCACGGCACCCCACCGCACCGGCCTCCGGAGCGCCCTTCCGCCGCCGCGCCACACCAGCCGCCGGAACGAGCAACCGGAGGCACTCCGCATCAGGTGCCGGAGCGGACAGCCGGTGACGCGCCGCGACAGGCGAATGACCGCACTCCTGGCGGCGCGGCGCAGCAGGCCGAACGTGGCCCCGGGAGCGGGAGCCCCGACGCGGCCGGGCGTGGCGACGGTGCGGAGCCGACCGCCTCCGCACGTTCGGAGCGGGGAATGCCAGGCGAGACACCTCCCACGGGCAGGATCGAACGGCGGCTCAACCATGCCCCCGATTCCGTCCCCGGTCCCGATGGCACCACGCCGACGCCCCATGCGGCCCGCGCGCCCGGCCTGGCGGGCGACGGCACGCCCGCGCCGCCGTTCCATCCCGGCGACACCTCGGCCGGGCCCGCCCCGGGCAGAGCCGATGCGCGAGGCGGCACCCCGCCACGGGTCCCGTTCGACTTCGAGCGCTTCCTCAACGATCCCCGCTGGTCACACGACGCCACGGGGTTCGAGCAGCGCCTGGGTGCGTACTACTTCAACGACCCGCAGACCGTGGACGCCGCCCGCGCCGCGCTCGGCAAGCTGCGGGACGTCCTCATGAGCCTCACCCCGAGACAGCCAGGCGAGAGCCCCGCGGCCTTCGCCCGCCGCGTGGAGAGCGTCTTCTTCGTGGACGACCCGTCCAGCGCCGGCCAGGTGGGCACGCGCTCCGGGGTTACCGTCGACGACCTGCTCGCGCACGGAAACCTGCGCGAGCTGGTGACGGCCTTCTACAACGGCGCCTACAACAACCGCGCCAACCCGCACATCTTCGGCAATGCCCTGCTCGACCTCATGGACGCGCGCGCCTGGGATCGGGCCGGCGAGGTCGGCCTCGACGTCGGCGAGGTGCGGCGATCACAGCACCAGCTCGACGAGCGGTGGCACCGGCAGGCGCTCGGCCGGCTGGAGGCCAGGTTCAAGCCCGGTATGAACACCTTCGCCCGCGACCCGTTCGGCATGGGCAACGTGGGCATGCTCGCGGAACGCGGGGCCAGGGACGTAGCGGAGATGGTCTCCAGCCAGTACAGCCGCCGTGACCGCTCGGAGGCGGAGATCCAGGAGCTCGGCCTCAACATGACGCCCGGCCACTACGAACGGTCGGGGACACCGCTGGGCAGGTTCGAGTCGGCGTTCGTGGAGGAGCACCTCAACAGGCCGCTCGACCCCGACACGCTGCTGCCCTGGCGTGAGGGCGGGACCATACACGACACCACCGGCGGCCGGTGGGCGAGGCAGATCTTCAGCGAGGGTTTCCCGGTGGTCGACGGCATATCCGGCACCACCGCCAAAATGCTCACCGCGGTCAAGTTCCTCGACCTCGGGCCGGGGACGACCGAGCGTTTCCTCGGCGCGCTCATGGGATGGATGTTGCCGGGCCGGGACCACTCGTTGTTCGAGATCGCCAGAGGCGCGCAGATCGCGGACGTGGGCAGCATGCGGCTTGAGCCCGGCTCCCGGCCCAGCGCGGTGGACTTCTACCGGAGCCTGCCGGGTGTGGATCTCGCCACGCTGCGGCGAGAGGTCCTGCCCGACGGCATGTTCCCGCACGAGTCCAGATATTTCGTGAACGCCAGAGACAGCGCCGGTTTCTCCGAGACGCAACATCCGAAGGTGGGCGAAACCGTCGACCGCCTCTGGCCCCAGCTCGAAAGCGGCCGGGTCACCGATCCGGACCTCGCGGCCTGGCTGGACCGCTCGGGCATCGACGCGGCCGATCCGGCGGCGGTGAGGGCTTTGGGCGACCGGCTGTCGCCCGCGCACGTGATGGCGCTGACCGTGTACACCAGGCACAGCCACTACCTGATCAACAATGTGACGCGCACCCAGCTCTGGACCAACGGCCTGTCGGAGCCGCTGGTCCGGAACCAGATGGTGGGCAAGGTCAACCAGCTCGTCGGCAACTATCTGGACAACCTCGCCGCGGGCACCAAAGCGCTGCCGCTGCCCCTGGCCCTGCGCCCGCTCCTGCACGTGGGCGATGGTCACCTGAACTCCAGGTCACCGCTGAACTCGCTGGCCGACGCCTACGTCGATGCGGGGCGCCGGATCGACGAGGCCAAGGATCGGATGGCCGAGGCCAGAGAGGAGAGCCGCAAGGAGGATGTCAGGCAGGCCGGCCAGGACCTCAGGGAGGCCCGCAGAGAGCAGAAGGATGCATGGAACGCGCTCCAGGAGAAACTCGGCGGTGTCACCCCGAAACTCTGGGACGAGATGCGCTGGCACGCCGACATGGTGCACGACGCGATGGCCCAGCTACCGGGGGTCGGCTCGCCCGAGCACCCGGTGCAGGCGTACCGGGGGGACTGGATGACTCCGGTGCACTCGCCCATCTACGGCTCCAAGCTGTACCCGCACGGGACGGCCCGCGAGTTCCTCAGCGTGAGCAAGCTGCTTGAGGTGGCGATCAGATTCATGGTCGAGAACCCGGCCGGCGACCGTAAGGTTCTCGTCGCCTATCAGCTCGTCGGGCAGCAGGCCAAGGACATCTCGATCTTCTCCTCCTTCGCTGAGGACCAGGAAGCCGTCTTCCCGCCGCGTTCGCGTATGCACCGGGTGAACGATCCGGAGCTGGAGGCGAGGCTTCGTGCGGAGGTGAGCGAGCTGGGGGCGGACATGGTCGAACGAGGCGTCATCCCGGAGGCTCCGAGCTCCTATGAGATCATCGTGATGGAGGAGAGCTGACGTGAGCGCCGAATGGGCTGAGCTGGACGACAGGGCATGGCGGCTCTACAGCGGCATCCACCGGATGTTGCTCCGCCTGGCGGGCCGGTTGCCCGACGAGCTGATCACTCGCACCCGCACCATGCTGGCCGAAGGCGACCTGGCCTACCTGCCCGACACGGTGACGATCGCCGCGGTGGAGGCCGGGATCCCGCTGACGGCCGAAGAGAGCGCGGTCATGCGCGAGGTGTTCGCGGCGCTCGGCCTCGAAGGGGCGCCGACGGGCGCCGACGAGGTCACGCTCACGACGACCACGCCCGCGACCGGTCACACGTTCTCCCCCGACTCGGGACGATCACCGCGCGTTCCCGCCGGGCTCGACCTGACGGACGGCGTTCCCGACGAGCTGGCCGACCTGGAGGACGACCTGTTCGACCTCACCGACCACCTCGTGGTGGACGCACTCAGCGGGCACGCGGGGGTCGCGGCGGTACGCCGCGCCTGGCGCGACGGTCCCGGCGGGGTGCGGCGGGTCCACCTCGTGGAGGTCGATCCAGGGGTACCCGCCTGGGAGGTGGCGTTGGAGGGGCAGGCCGAGTCGTCGCAGATGGACGAGAGCGACCCCCAGGTCGAGGTCTACTGGACCGGAGACGACCTGCCGCCCTATCACCGGGCCGCGATCGAGGCCGCGACCCTGCTGTGGCGGCGCGGGTGACGGTCCTGCCTGCCTCCTAGCAGGGGTGGCCCCCCGCCACGGGCGTGGTAGTCCTATCCAAGACCCGCCGTCCCGAGCAGCGTCCCGGCGCAAAGATCGTCTGCCGTGATCGCGATGGTGCCTATGCCGAAGCCGTACACACCGCCGCGCCGGACGCCGTGCAGGTCACGGATCGTTTCCACGTCTGGCGCAACGTGTGCGACGCGGTGGAGAAGTGCGTCCTGCCGCACCTGACCTGCCCGCCGAGCCGGCCGATGACGAGTTGCGCGGACTTCTTGGTCAGCTTCACCCAGCGACCTGAGTTGGCGGCGATCTCGGAACCCGCCTGTGCGGCCCAAGCCCCGAACTGCAGGTCAGCGGCGGCGGGAGGCGCAATTCATGCAGGTTTTGATGGCCGGGAGGACCTGCAGGCGCTCGATGGGGATGCGTTGCCCGCACCTCGCGCAGGTCCCGTAGGTGCCATCGCGTAGCCGCTCGGAAGCGAGGTCCAGTTCGGCGAGGTGTGTCAGGGCCTGATCGAGAAGGGCCTGGACGTGGGCCCGCTCGAACGCCGTGGACGTGCCCTCGGGGTCGTGCTCGTC
This sequence comes from Nonomuraea mesophila, assembly GCF_004352805.1. Classification (NCBI taxonomy): domain Bacteria; kingdom Bacillati; phylum Actinomycetota; class Actinomycetes; order Streptosporangiales; family Streptosporangiaceae; genus Nonomuraea; species Nonomuraea mesophila. Next base: position 49,432 of record NZ_SMLD01000042.1, on the reverse strand, counting down.
GTCGGAGGCCGTCAGCGCCGACGATGTGACGATCTCGTCCCGGTCGCGGCCCAGCAGGGCGATACGGTCCGTGGTTCTGCGGCGGTCGGCGTCGAGCAGTTCTCGTATGGTCGCCTGCTCGGAGAGGGAAAGCGCGGCGTCCCGACGGTGTTCGGTCATCACGGCTCCTTCACCTTTCCACCAGATTATTCGCCGCCCGTCCCTGGAGATGACCTGGGCTGGTAAGCAGGGGTGGTCCTGGGCCTTCTGCCCGCGAACACCACGGCCGCCGCGCGTTCGTGCCGGGTGGCCGGCCCGCCGCCGGATGCGGCGCCCGGGCAGTCCTCGTCCGTGAGGACATCGGGCGGAGCCGGACCGACGGCGGACGCGGTCACCGCGTTGTCCGTACGAACCGGCACCTCCGCTCGGCGACGCCCTCCTGCGCCGCGATGGCCTGGCACAACCCCACCAGGTCGTCGGCGTCGACCGAACGGTGCGCGCCCGCGTCCCCTACGGCCCGGGGGAACGGCCGCTCGCGGGTCGCCTTGACATGTGACTCCCGCACAAGCCACGCCGACCCGGACACCTGCTCGCGCTGGTTCTACCGGAACCCCTGACAGCGCTGCGCAGCAAGTCCGGTGAGATCGACCCCCAGGACTTCATCCAGCCGTTCGGCGTGATCTATCGGCGCGTGATCGAGTTGCGCCGTGGCGGCTCGTTCCTGGACGCCGGGACGTGTCACGGGTTCCTGCCGCTCCTGCTCGCCACCGCGCAGCCCGCCGGCGATCGCTCCGGCCCCGCGGTGGTCGGCCTGGACATCGAGGACCTCCTCCTGCAGGCCGCGGCGCGGTTCGCCGAACAGGAGGGCATATCAGGTGTGGAGTTCGTGACGGCGGACCTGCTGGGCCCGCGGACCGAGTCCCTGCCCCGCTTCGACACCGTCACCGCCATCCACCTGTTCGAGCACCTCGACAGTGACGCGGTGGATCATCCGATCAAGGAGCATGGCTGGTCGTGGACCGTTGACGGCTCCGGCGTCGCAGGGCAGCGTCAGTGAGCCGGCAGGGATCGTGGCCCGCGCGTGCTCGGGGCCACGACGGCTTCGAGGAGCTTCGAGGAGCGAGGTATGGATCCCGTCGATGAACACGTCGCCGTCCTGCACGAGGCCGGGCTGCCGAGGGAGCTCTGCCTGACCTGGTGCCAGGCCGGCGACCTGGAGGAGGTGGCCAGGGACTTCGGCGCCGACCCGGCCGGCGGGCTGTGGGCCGATCCTGACGAGCTGGAGGAGTTGGAAGAGGAGTACCGGGACCGGGGCGGGCTGCTCCAGCTCACCGCCATGGACGGGTGGGTGGTCGCGCTCGAACCGCAGGGGTTCGAAGGCGTCAGGAACGTGGTGCTGACGCGCCTGTCGCGCTCGGGGCAGGCCTTGAGCGTCTACTGGAACGTCGAGATGGACAGCGCCGTCTCCTATGCCGTCGGCGGGCGGGTGCTGACGACGTTCGACCTCGTGAACCCGGACGAACGCACCGGCGAGGACCCGCACGCGCTCGACCACCTGTTGTCCCGGGCCGGCCTGACCGGCGGGCTGCCGACGCAGGCGCGCAAGGCGCGCGTCCTCGCGCTCGGCGAGCTGCTCAGCGGGCGGACGCTCACGCCGCGGTGGTTACGCGCGCCGCAGCTCGTCTTCGCCCTCACCGATCCACGCCCGGACGCACTCGTGCCCTCCTCGTGCCTGAACCCGCGCATGCCCTTCCTCGACGAGCCGGCGTTCGCCCGGATCCTGGCCGCCCCCTCGGTCGCCTGCGCGCCGGACATCGTCCGGATGGTGGTGGCCGCCGCGCTGCCGGTGTCCGCCCTGGAGGACGGCATCGGGGGCGGTGGCGGGCGAGGTCGCGGCGCGAGGTGAACAGGGCTCCGGACAGAGGGAGGCGTTGCGGGCGCGGCTGCTGGATCGCGTCACCGAGGTCAGGCGGCGCGCCGCCCGCCTGCGCCGCGAACGTTCCCCGGGCGAGGACGCGTACCGCCTGGAGTCGATGGCCGGCGCCACGTTCGTGCTGGCCGAAGCCCTGCACGACGACCCCATGACGGCGGCGGAGGCGGCGACCGCGGCGGCCGTGAACCTGTCGTTGTCCCGCGCCGACGAGCTGCGCATGCGCGTCCTTCACAACGCGGTCCGGCACATCGCCTACGACCTGCGGCATCCCGCCTGACAGGACGCGCACGCCTGGCTTCCCGCCGTACGCACCCGTGAGCTCAGCCAGGCCCCGCGCTCCCTGGGCTCCGCCCGCACACGGCGGGCGGAGCCCTCACCGCGGGGTCAGCAGTGGATGATGATGCTCTTCCAGCCGAACCCCTCGGGCCGCTCGCCGCTCCGCGACGCGCTGAACGTGTAGTGCCCCACGCCGACGCCGTTGGGCTGGTTGTACATGCGGGCGCTCTGCCCGGTGGCGTACCACTTGTACGACCCGTTGTACGGGATGTTGCTCATCCCGCACGCGCTGAGCGCTGCGGAGCGGCCGGTGTAGTGGGAGCCTTCGTAGACGACGAAGGTCGAGGCCTGTGCCGTGGTGGGGGCGAACGTGATCAGGCCCGCGGCGAGAGCCGGAACCAGGACCAGAGACATCTTTCGCATAGTGACTCCAGCGTCGATCGGTGGTGGTGGGAACCGGTGCTCGCCGGCGGCGAGCACACGCAGATTCCAGCCGACACCGCCGACTGCGCGGTCACTTCCCGGTCACTCCCCGTGGCGCGGGCCGGCAGGGGTATGGGCCCGGCCCTGGACCGTTTCGCCCGCAAGCCCTTCGTCCAGGACGAACCGCTGGATGTCCGTGACCTGGCCGCCCCGCGTGAAGGCGGCCAGGTACGCCTCCTCGCCGAGGACGGTGCGGGCGCGTCGCTCGGCGGCGGCGTGCAGGTCATGGAAGGGCCGCAGTTCCGTCAGCGTGACGCCGACGAGCCTGCGCATCCGGTGCGCGACTCCCAGCAGTTCGGCCGCCCGGTGATGGCGCTCGCACGCCGCCGCGGACCAGGCGAGCGCCTCCACGGCCCAGACCGGGCCCCAGCAGTCGTCGATGTCGTACTGCCGGCGCAGCGCCTCGCCGAACGACGCCGCCGACCTGCCGACGTCGCCGTGACGGAGTTCGACCAGGCCGAGCACCCACAGCGTCCACGTGTAGGCCCATCCGGCTCCGCAGGCCTCCGCTTCGGCCAGATAGTCGCGGGCGGCGGCGCGGGCCGTGCGCGCGTCTCCGAGGAAGGCGCAGCTCATCGCCCACAGCATGGTGGTCATGTGGGCGTCGCCGTACATGCCCGCACGTTCGAAACCGCCCCTGGCCCGCGCGAGCAGCGCGATGGCGTGCGGGTCGCCGTGCACCAGCAGCGCGTGGCTGCCCTCGGCATAGGTCACGATCGCCGACACGACCGGGTCCGCGCGGTGCCCCTCGTCGGTGGACGGATATCTCCCGGCGGTCGAACGGTCGCCCACGACGAGGGCGCTCCACTTCAGCAGGGCGGCGACGATGATGCGGGAAGGCCCGTGCTCCGGTACGGCGTCGTAGGCCCGTTCCAACCACAGACGCCCCTCGCCAAGGGCCTGTGCGAAGAACCAGACCCGTGTCCTGGTGAGGTTGACGGCGATCTCCAGCCCATGGATGGCCTGGTCAGGGTCGCCGAGGGAGAAGGTGAGAGCTTCCCGGAAGTTCGGCAGCTCCCGCCGGAGCGCCGACAGCCACTCGATCTCCTGTTCGCCGCACCAGCGTTCCGCGGCCTGCGCGGCCATGCGCTGGTAGTGGTCGCGGTGGCGGCGTCGTAGCGGTTCTTCCATGCCGGCCTCGCGCAGCCGGCGCCTGCCGTACTGGCGCAGTGTCTCCAGCAACCGGTAGCGCGTGCGGCGGCCGTGTGTACGCGCCAGCAACACCGACTTGTGCACCAGCGCGGCCAGCAGATCCACGATGTCGCTCCGGTCGACGCCGCAGCCGGAGCACACGGCTTCGGCCGCTGCCACGTCGAACTCGCCGGCGAAGACGGACAGCCGCTCCCACAGCAGGCGTTCGGGCTCGGTGCAGAGCCGGTGGCTCCAGTCGATCACGTGCCTGAGCGTCTGGTGGTTGCGGGGCGTGGTCGTGCCGGGCGCGGCCAGCAGGTCGAAGCCGTCGCCGATGCGGTCGAGGATCTCGTCGACCGACAGGGTGCCCAGCCGTACGGCGGCCAGTTCGATCGCCAGCGGGATGCCGTCCAGCCGCCGGCACAGCTGGGCGACACGCTGCTGGTTGTCCAGGGTGATGGCGAACCCGGGCGCCGCCGCGGCGGCACGGTCGGCCAGCAGTTCGATCGCCTCGTAGCCGGTCAGCGCGGGCGGGCTCTCGCCTCGCGGGCCGCCGGTGGGCACGGGTGGAAGGGAGAGGGACGGCACCAGCAGAACGTGCTCGCAGGTCAGCCCCAGCCGATGGCGGCTGGTGGTCAGCACCTTCAGCTTCGGGCAGGCTTTCAGCAGGACGTCGACCAGCGTGGCCACGGCCGTCACCACGTGCTCGCAGTTGTCCAGCACCAGCAGCAGCCGCTTGCTGCGCAGGTGTTCGGTCACGACGTCGAGGGGACAGCGCGTCGACTGGTCACGGAGTTCGAGTGCCTGGGCCACCAGCTGATCCAGCAACCGCGGCTCCGGCAACGCGGTCAGGTCGGCCAGCCAGACGCCGTCGGGGAACATCCCGGACAGCTCGGCTCCCGCCTGCAGCGCCAGCCGGGTCTTGCCCACACCGCCCACGCCGGTCAGGGTGACCAGCCGGTTGCCCGTGAGCAAGCGGCCGACCTGGGCCAGCAGCTGCTTACGGCCGACGAACGTGGTCACATCGGCGGGCAGGTTGCCGCGCGAACGCGGGCGGACGGGGCAGAGCGGCGTGATCTCGCCGGTGAGCAGCCGCCGGTGCAGGTCGCGGAGCTCGGCGCCCGGATCCACGCCGAGCTCCGACGACAGGAGGCCTCTGATCGTCTGATAGCAGTCCAGGGCCTCGCTCCGGCGTTCCGACCGGTACAGGGCCAGCATCCGCTGGGCCCAGAACCGCTCACGCAGGGGGTGGACCGCCGTCAGCGACCGCAACTCGGGCAGCAGGATCTGGTGCAGGCCGAGCGTGAGGTCGGTCTCGATCCGCAGTTCCAGCGCGTCCAGCCGGCGCTCGTCCAGCGCGGCGGCGACCTCACGACGCAGGGCGTCGGAGCTGACGTCCGCCAGTGCCTCCCCGCGCCACAGCCGCAGCGCCTGCCTCAGCAAGGTGGCGGCGCGGTCGGTCTCGTCAGCGGCAGCGGCTGTTCGGGCACGCCGGACCAGAATGTCGAACACGTACAGATCGAGCGAGCCGGGGGCGACCTCGATCGTGTACCCGTGAGGACGGGTCACCAGCGGGCAGTCCGCGCCCGTGCCGAGCAGGCGGCGCAGCCGCAGCACGTAGTTCTGCAGGGTGTTGCGGGCGCCGTCGGGCGGGTTGTGGTTCCACAACTGGTCGATCAGCGTATCGACGGTGACGACGTCGTTGGCGTTGACGAGCAGGGCGGCGAGCAGGGTCCTGAGCTTCGCCGCGGGGACCGGCAGGACAAGGCCGTCGCGCACCACCTCGATCGGCCCCAGAATTCGATATTCCAAGCCTCCACTGGGCACCCTTCATGTAATCATAAAATTACTCTCCGTGTTCAGGTGGTTCGTGTGGTTCGTGAGGGCGCCTACGACGAAAGAGACATCCCTGCGTGGCGAACGGCAGATGTGGCGGCCTGGCCGGGGACGTCAGGCTGCCGGCATGTCACCGCTCACCCTCACTCCCGCCTCGGTTCACCACAACGCCTGGTTTCCCGGGCGCTTCATCGGAGGCGGCGCCCTGGTGCTCGGGCCGCTCCTGTGGTTCGCCGGGCTGACGCTGCGCCACCTGGCGCAGAGCACGGCGGAGTTCACGCCGCAGCAGCAGGCCTCCTTCGACGCGCAGCCGTTCGCCGCACCCGAGCAACTGGCCGCCTACGCCCTGAACCCGGCACTGGCCACGGCCGGTTACGCCTGTTACACGGCCGGGGCCATCGTGCTGTGCCTGGCCGTCGTGGTCCTGGCCCGGGTGGCTGCCGCGCGCTGCCCGTGGCCGGCCCGCCTGGGCGGCGCGATGGTCGTCGTGGGGCTGTTCTCGCGCCTGTACTGGGCGGGTGTGGATGAGACGGCCCTGCAGCTCATCGGGACGCTCGGGCTGGAGCGGACGACCGAGCTCGTGATGCATCTGTACGGGGATGTCTCGTACGGGCCCTGGCGAGTGCCGGTATCGGCGGCCTTCGGCCTCTATATCGGGACGGTGCTCCTCGGCTGGGCCGCTTTCCGCTCGGGCACGTTCGGCACCGGGCGGCTGGTGTTGTTCCTGTTCTCGGGCTGGTTGTGGACCGGTGTGCTGAAGGAGAGCGAGCTGGTCGACGGAGTCCTGTCGGGCGCCGCCCTGTGCCTGGTGCTCGTGCCGCTCGGGATCAAGGTGCTGCGCGATGCCGTACCGGAGCTGCGGACGCGGTCCGAGCCTGCCGCGGACAGGGCGCGGTTGCGGCTGGTCAGCTGGTGATCGGCCGCCCCGGGTCCGGGCCGGGGGAGGCTTCGGCGGCTTCGGCGGGCTTCTTCAGCAGGAGGATCGCGGCGAGGTTCGCGGCGCAGACCAGGACACCCCCGGTCAGGGCCAGCGCCGTCACCCCGGCGACCGCGGCCAGGGGTGCGGCCACCGCCAGCCCGAACGGCCGGGCCGCGTACGAGATGAGGTGGTCGAACGACCGCACCCGCCCGAGCGCGTACTCGGGCACCTCGTCGGCCACCACCGTCTCCCACAGCGGGCTGAGCAGCCCCAGCGCGAACATCGCGACGAAGTACGCGCTCGCCATCACCCAGAGGGGCGCGCCCGCGGCCAGGGTCACCATGGGGAAGAGGTAACATGCGGCCCCGGCCTGCACCACGGCCAGCGGGCGGCCGATGGGCAGCCGGGGGGCGGCGAACACGCCCAGCACCATGCCGACCGTGCCGCTCTGCACGATCAGGGCCCAGCTCGCCTCGCCGCCCAGCTCGCGGACGGCCATCACCGGCCCCAGCGTCAGGAACAACCCGGCCACGAGATGCCACACGCCGTGCCCCAGCACGCAGGCCAGGAACCACGGTCGGGCCCTGATCTCCCGCCACCCCTCGGCCACGTCCCGGCCGAAGGAGGGGGCGTCCTCCTGCTCGCCGCGATCGGGTGCTCGGGTGCGGATCCCGCTCAGGGTCAGCGCCGAGCAGCCGAACACCGCCGCCGTGAGCGCGGCCGCCCAGCCGGGACCGGCGGCCACCGTGACCGTTCCGGCCAGCGCGGGAGCGGCGACCGCGGAGAGGCTCGTCGCCACGCCGATGCGCGTGTTCATCCGTAACCGCTCCTCGGGCCGCACCACCGCGACCACCATCCTGGGCACCGCCGGGCTGCCGAACGAGATGGCCGCTCCCGACACGGCCGACAACAGCGCGAGGTCCAGGAGGCGATGCACGCCGAGCAGCAGTTCGAGGGCGATGAGGGCCTGCGCCAGGCAGCGTACGAGGTCGGAGAGCAGCGCGACGAGTTCGGGCCGGATCCGGTCGGCCAGCACGCCTCCCACGGGCAGCAGGAGCAGGAGGGGGACCATCTCGCTGGCCAGGACGATGCCGAGCGCTCCGCCGTCGTCGGTGATCCGCAGGACCGCCAGGGTCAGCGTGGTGGGGATGAGAGCGGTGGCAAGCGCCGACAGGCATCGCCCGATCAGGAGCCGCTTGGTCATGAACCCAGAAGCTATTTCGCTGGCGAAACATTCGTCAAGAGATTATTTGCTCCGTATGATTCCCGTATGGAAGACTCCGTCGATCGTCATCTGGCCCGCTGGCGTGGCAGGGCGCCCTTCGACGAGCGGACCGAGGGGATCGTGACGCGGATGAAGGCCCTGGTGAAGCACCTGTCCCATACCAAGGAGGCGGCGCTGCGCGAGGTGGGGCTGCAGGACTTCGAGTTCGAGACGCTGCACCGGCTGGCGGCGCGCGACGGCTGGGCGACGCCGTCCGAGCTGGCCGACGACCTCCTGCTCTCCCCCGCCGGGATGACGGGCCGGCTCGACACGCTGGAGCGGGCCGGTCTCGTACGGCGGGTGCGCAGCGCGCGGGACCGCCGCCGGGTGGACGTCGAGCTGACCGCCAAGGGGAAGGACCTGTGGATGGCTGCGATGTCCATCCGCGCGGAGGTGGAGAACAACCTGGTGCACGCCCTCACGTCCGCCGACCAGGTGCGGCTCGACGACCTGCTCAAGCGGCTCCTGGTGTCGATGGAGTGGGGCCGCTGAAACCGGCGCGGGCCTCACATGTTCCTGAGGATGACCTCGGGAGTACCCGGACGGGCCGAGGCCTCGATGGCGGAGCGTTCGGCCGCGTCGATCAGGTCGAGCTCGTGCAGCAACTCGGCGGACCTCGACCAGCAGGCCCGCGCCTGAGCCTGCCGGCCGAGGTCGTCCAGCGCCAGGCCGAGCCCCCACCAGTGGATGGCCTCGGTGCAACTGCCCAGATCACCGGCCGCCCGGTCGGCGTCGAGCGCCTGCCGGAAGTAGTCGACCGCCTCCTGGCTCCGGCCACCGCGCCGGTGTGCCTCGGCGAGATGGCCGAGGGCGATGGCGGTGCCGACCGAGTCGCCGATCTCGCGGGTGATGGCCAGTGAGCCCTCGTACGCGTCGATGGCCTCCTCCAGGCGGCTGGCCCGCCGGTAGGTGACCCCGAGGTTGACCAGCGTGATCGCCTCCCCGAACCGGTTGCCCTGGCCGCTTTCCAGGCCGACCGACTGCCGGAACTTGACGATCGCGTCGTCGAAGTGGCCGAGCCTGCTGTGGACGACGGCCAGCCGGTCGAGCTGCGCGGCCTCCCCGCGGCGGTTGCCGTTCTCGTGGTACAGCTCACGGGAGGTCTCCAGATGCCGGATCGCGTCCCGGTGCCGGCCCAGGTCGGCCAGCACGTACCCGATGTCGCTGTGTGCGACGGCGCGGTGGTGCGCGTCGCCCAGCCGCTCGGCCGAGGCCATGGCCAGCTCCGCGATCCCGTGCAGCTCGCGCCAGCGTCCGCGTTCGTACAGCGGGAAGAACAACGCCGCGGACAGGGCAGTGACCAGATCGTCGGCGCCCAGCGCCGCCGCGCTGCCGACCACCGCGGGCAGGTTGGCGGCCTCGGCGTCCACCCAGGCGTAGACCTCCTGCCTGTCGGCGAAGCGGGGAGGCCGGACGGCCGTGGCAGGGCCGAGGGTGGTGCGCCAGACGGCGACGGGGATCACGATGGCGCTGGCGTTCCTGGCCAGGGCCAGGTAGGAGTCCAGTGCCCGCCGTACGGCGGCCGCCCGGTCCTCGGCCGGGTCCTCGGCGGCGGCGAGCTCCCTGGCGAGCAGGCGGGTCAGGTCGTGCAGGCAGTAACGGCCCGGCGCGACGGCCTCCACCAGGTGCGCGTCGGCGAGCCGGTCGAGAAGGTTCTCCACGTCGGTGTGCGGCAGCCCCGTCAGGTCGGCGACGGTGCCGGTGCCGAGCTGCGGCAGATCGAGCAGGCTCAGGTGCCGGAACAGGCGGGCCTGCACCGGGTCGAGGTCGCGGTAGCTGACCTGCAGACTCGCCCGGACCGCTCGGTCGTCGATCTCCAGCTCCGCCAGGCGCCGGCGTTCCTCGCTCAGCCGGCGCGCGAGCCTGTGCAGCGTCCAGGTGCCCCGGGTGGCGACGCGCGCCGCCGCGATGGAGATCGCCAACGGCAGGTGGCCGCAGTGCCTGGCCACCTCGGCCAGCGAGTTCTCGTCGGCGGGGACGCCGTGACGTGCGGTCAGGCGGGTGAGCAGGGCGCGGGAGTCCTCATCGGACAGGACGCCCAGCTCGCACAGCGACTGGCCCTCCAACGAGGCCAGCGCTCTGCGGCTGGTCACGAGGACGGCGCAGGTACGGCTGGCCGGCAACAACGGGCGCACCTGGGCGGCGTCCCGCACGTTGTCGAGCACGATCAGCAGGCGGCGCCCCATGGTCAGCGCACGGAACCGGGCGGCGGCCTCGTCGGTGTCCGCGGGCACGGAGGCGGCGTCGAGGCCGAGCGAGCGCAGCAGCCGGCTCAGCGCCTCGATGGGCTGCAGCGGCCTGACGCTGGGGGACGCCCCGTGCAGGTTGAGGTAGAGCTGGCCGTCGGGGAAGGCGTCACGTACGGCCCAGGCGACGTGGATGGCCAGCGCCGACTTGCCGACGCCGCCGCCACCGGAGATCACCAGCGGGATCGGGCGCTCGCCGGCCACCTCCTTGGTCAGCTGCTCGACCAGCCCGGTACGCCCGGTGAACAGCGGCGGGTCGGCGGGCAGCTCGCAGGGGCCGGGCGCCCGGCCGGGAAGGTCGAGGTGGGGTTCGTGGCCGAGTATCGCGCGGTGCAGGGACTCCAGCTCGGGGCCGGGAGCCAGGCCGAGCTCCTCGGCCAGTAGCCGCCTGCCCTCCTGGTAGAGGTTGAGGGCGTCGTTCTGGCGGCCGGAGCGGTAGAGGGCCAGCATGAGCTGGGCGCGGAAGCCTTCGCTGAACGGGTGCTCGGCCACGAGCGCGACCAGGTCGGGGAGGAGGCGTTTGTGCGCGCCGAGCGCGAGTTCGGCGTCGATGCGGCACGACTGCGCCACCAGACGGCGTTCCTCGAGGCGGTGCGACTCCTCCCGCAACGACGGGTGGTCGGCCAGGTCGCCGAAGGCGCGGCCCCGCCACAGGCTCAGGGCCTCCCCGTACGAACGGGCCGCGTCGGCCCAGTTCTCGCGGGAGCGGGCCCGGTCGCCCTGCTCGACCAGTTCCTCGAAGCGGGCCGCGTCGAGGCGGGCCTGCCCCAGGTGCAGCCGGTAGCCGCCCGCGTCGTGCTGGATGGACGTGCCCGCGCCGAGCGTGGTGCGTAAGCGGTAGACGTAGACGCGCAGGTTCTCGAGCGCGGATTTCGGCGGGTCGTGCTCCCAGAGGGCGTCGAGCAGGTGGCCGGAGGAAACGGAGGCGCCACGGCCGGCGAGCAGGTGGGCGAGGATGAGGCGCTTGCGTACGGATCTGATGGCGATCGGGCGGCCCTCGATGGTGAAGCCGACATCGCCGAGGATCGTGAACTCCAACAGCCCCCCTACCTGTCAGGATGACCGCTTGGCCCGGTGGTCGTATATCCGCGGTATACGCACGCCTTTTACTTTATGACCTCACCGGGAGTAAGGCCCAGGAGGCGCCCATGCTGGACCTCGGCTCGATCCGCTGCTCAGCCGAACCCATGCCGCTGATCGAGACGTTGAACAGCCTGCACTCGCTCAGCCGCGTGCGCGGTGAGGGGGCACTGCGCGGGTGGCAACGGCACGCGGCCGCGAGCCTGCCCGCCATGGCCAGGCCGTTGCTGGAGATGGTGACGCTCTGCCAGAGCGCGCTGACCTTCATCGCTCCGCCGGAGCCGGACCTGGACCGGGGGTTGCGCCTGGTCGCCGACATGCCGGACAGGACGGTGCGGGGTGAGTTGCGGACGGCGTTCGCGGGGCGGGAGGTCCCCCGGTGGTTGCTCGCGTTCGTCGGCAGCGCCGGCAGACGGGCCAGGCTCACGGCCGCGCTGCGCGTGTACTTCCGGGAGTGCCTGCTGCCGTACTGGGACGACGTGCGCGCGGGGCATGACCGGGAGGTGGCCGAGTTCAGCCGGTCGGTGACCCGGCACGGGATGCGCAGCGCGGTCCGGCCGCTCGCCGAGGCCATCGACGTACCGGCCCCCTGCAGCGAAGGGCCGGTCACCCTGGCGCCGTCGCCCCTGTGGGACGGCGAGCCCGTGGGCCGGTCGTTCCTCGGCGGTGAGCTGATGGTGGTGTATCCGACCACCGCTCCGCTCCCGCCCGAGCCGTCCACGCCGCGGGGGCGCCAGATGGCGATGGAGCAACTGCTCGGTCACACGCGCGCCGCCATCCTGCACAACCTCACCTCGCCCTGCGGGACGACGGAGCTGGCCGGGCGCATCAGGATGAGCATGCCGACGACGTCGGAGCACATCGCGGTGCTCAGAGCCACCGGACTGGTCACCACGACCAGGACCGGCAAGAAGGTGCGGCACGCGCTGACCCCGCTCGGGCTGGTCCTGCTGAACGGCCGTCGCTGACGTCGGCTCCGGACGGCGTCGTCCCTTCGGCCCACGCCGAATTCATGGACGGGTGCGGGCACCGCGGTTTACATGTCATTTGACCGCAAGCGAGAAAGGAAATGCACATGATTTCCAGAGAGCTCCTCGACGCCGCGACCACGTACGTGTCCCGCGACGAAATCGCCGCCGACGGCACCGAACTCACCGAGATGGCGCCGCTGACGACGATGAGGTAACAGATCGGCCCCGGTCGCGCATGGGCCTTCGCCCCCGTAAGTCCCATGCGCGGCCTCCGGACGGAGGAACACCATGTCGGCGGAGCGAACAGCGGACATCCGGCCTCTCCTGGCCGCGATGGGATATGCGGATTTCGTCGCCGACCCGGCTCCTCCGCGCGGCCGGAATCTCATCTGGACAGGGCACTGCACATCTGCCGGCGGAGCGCCGCGGCGCCTTTTCGTGAAAAGGCTCACCGGCGCGGACACGGCGGACCGGTTTTCCAGGGCGATGCGTTTCGCCGAGTTCGCCGGATCGAGGAACGGATCTCTGGCCGCCCACACTCCGGCGCTGGTCGCCGCAGAGGAATGCGCCCGGCTGCTCGTGTACGACTATCGCCCGGGCTCGTCGGCGTACGAATTGCCGGTGGATGAGAATGTGGGCCGTGAATGCGGGCGGCTCGTCGCCCTGCTGCACTCGCGTGACCTGCCGGCCGGAATCTCCGCCGCGCCGCTCGCGCGTCCGACGCTGGAGGAGTTCAGGGCGTTGCCGCTGCGGACCTACCTGGGGGCGAGCGGGGGCGAGTTGGCGGTGTGGCGGCTGCTGCAGCAGGACACCGCACTGATCAGCGCGATCTCCGCGCTGCTGGCGCTGGAGGACGACGCGCCGCGGGCTCCCGCGCACTGCGATCTACGTCTCGACCAGTTCCGCCGCGACGAGGCGAGGCTCTACCTCACCGACTGGGAGGAGTTCAGGGCTGCGGATCCCGCGCGCGACGTCGGCAGCCTCGCGGGCGACCTCGTCTACCGGGCCCTGTGCGAGGCGCTGTCGGGCAGGACCGGCGACGACCTCGGGCGGCGCCTCGACTCCGCGTTCGGCAGGGCGCGGGGACACGTCTCCGCGATGTGGGCGAGCTACCTGGAGTCGGCGCACGTCGACACCACGGGCCTGGCGGAACGGGCGGGCCGGTTCGCGGGCTGGCACCTGATCGACAGAACCCTGGCGCTGACGCAGATCAGCGGCCGCCTGCCACCCAAGGGGAAGGTCATGCTCGGAGTCGGCCAGATGGTGTTGCTGAGCGGGAACGAGGCCGGGGCGCGAGTGGGCCTCGATCGACCGGCGTGAGCAGGATCCGCGTCGCCCGCCGCCTGCGCCCGCTCCTCCACGGGATCACCGTCTCCCCCGACGGCACCCGCGCGCAGGCGGGTCCGCGTCACCGCCTGTCCGCGGCCGGCCCGGCCGAACTCGAACACCTGCTGGCCACGTTCGTCTACGACCACTTCCATGCCGGGAACGACGCCGACGACATGACGCCGTCCCCCGGGCTGGAGGAGGCGCTGCGGGCGTCGGTGCCGCATAGCCGCACCCTCACGCCGGTGGCGATCCTCGGCGAGCAGCCGGGCTCCGCCGACCTCGTCGCCGGGATCGACGGCGTACGCGTGGTCATCCCCGCCTCGTCGATCCGGCCGGGCACGGGAGCGGCGGCGCTGCCGTGCGCGCGTGCCGCGCTGTCCCCGGGATTCCTCGTCGTCGACGGCTCGCGCGGGTCCTGTCCCGACACCGCCGTACTCAGGGTCTACGTGCATCTCGCCGACCCGGGAGAGGCGCCGGCCGTCTGGGCGCGTACGCTGCGGGTCCTCGAAGAGGCGGAGGTCCGTTACCGGGCGAAGGTGCTCTCCCGGGCGGGCATGTACCCACGGCGGGACGCGCTGGTCGCCTATGTCCCCGAGGCGGCGGCCTCGGTGGCCTCCCTTGTCGCGGACCGGCTCGACGGCGTCCCGGGGCTCGGCGGTGGGACGTCGGTGTTCGCCTCGCCCATCGCGGACTCCGTCGCGGTGGCCTGCGAGCCGGTGGAGCATCCGGGCGGCGCGCTGAGCTTCGGCCGCCACCGCGCGACCGCGGTCGCGGCCGGCCTCATCGGGCACGCCCTGAGCCGGCGGGCGGTCACGAAGGAGGAGGCCGTGGCCGACGCGCTGGCACGATGGCGGATCGACCCCGCCGCGCCCGAGCGCAACCTCCGCTGCCCGCACGGCTGGGTCCCTTCGCGGCGCCGATCGTGCCGGCGGTGTGGATGAGGGCGTCCGGCCGGGCGTACGGGGAAAAGCGGGACGCCCATGGTTCGGCGCATTCCGAAATCATCGACAGGCGTGTTCTCCTCCCGCAGCCTGTGATTGTCAACGAACCAGCCGTCGAAAGGAGACACAGTGTCCGTGGACCTGTCAGTCACAACGCCGGTCGATTCGGCGACGTCACCGAACGAGATTTTCCAGATCAGTGACGTCGCCCTGCCGCAGCAGTACACGGCCGTGGACGAGAACGGCATGGAGATGATTCCCTGCATCGGCTGCGGCACCAGCATCGGCCCCTGCCTCTACTGCCGCGGATAGCAGCGCGACGGACGGCTCGCAAGAGGGCCGTCTTCTCGCTCTGAGCCGGTAAGGCGTGCGTTTCACGGCGCCTTACCGGCGCGTCGGCCGGAAAACCAGGAAAGGGTGTCGCCTTGCGTGTGTGCATGATCGGCAAATATCCACCGATTCAGGGTGGAGTGAGCCGGGAAATGTTATGGGACAGCTACGCGCTGGCGAGCATGGGACACGAAGTCCACGTCGTCACCAATGCCGGCGAGGTGGAGGCGGCCTTCAGAGTTCAGGAGGATCTGTACGCCGGCCAGCCGGGCGCCGACCCACGTACGAAGTCGGCCGTCCAGGTGCATCAGACGACGAGCGACGCGCGCATCCTGCGTCACGTGCCGTTCGCCAATCCTTTCGTCAGCAAGCTCGCCGGCACGGCCGCCCGGGTCGTCGAAGAACACGGGCCGTTCGACTTTCTCTACGGTTACTACCTGGAACCGTACGGGGTCGCCGCGCATCTGGCCTCCTCGTGGACCGGCGTCCCTTACGGGCTGAGGCACGCGGGCAGTGACATAGGCCGGCTCTACCGCCACGACGGGCTGCGCGAGACGTACGGGCACGTGGCGCGCGGCGCGGACTTCTGGATCGCGCCGACGTTGACCAGCCGGGGCCTGCACCATCTGGGCGTCGAGCCGGAGAGACTGCACCGGCACGTCCGCCACAGCGTGCCCACCCCGTTCTTCCACCCGGACGCCGAGCCGATGGACGTGGCGGCCGTCCAGGACGGGATCATCGAGGCGGGCGAGCTGAACGGGATCTACCGGCGGCGCGAGAGGTCGTTCCGGCGGGGCGAGCCGACCCTGGGCATGTACGGCAAGGCCGGGGACACCAAGGGGATGTCCGACCTGCTCCGTGCCTTCGCCGCCACGCCGGGCGGGGCCGCGGGGCACAACGTGGTGATCGCTTCCAGCGGCCCCGCGTCGGAGGTGCGGCGCCTGTACACGCTGGCCGAACGCCTGGGCATCGAGCGCAACCTCACCTTCCTGCCCTTCATGCCGCCGTGGCAGGTGCCGTCCTTCATCGCGGCCTGCGACGCCGTGGCCTTCCTGGAGCGCGACTTCCCGATCGGCGTGCACCGGCCGCTCGTGCCCCGGGAGATCCTCGCCTGCGGCGGATGCCTGATCCTCTCCCGCGACGTGGCCCGCTACCAGCTGTACGCCGACCAGTTGCGCGACAGGGAGAACTGCCTGCTGGCCGACCCGCGCGACGTCGCCGAGCTCGGCGACGCCATCGGCCGGGCCCTCGGCGACCCGGCGGCGGCCAGGGCGATCGGGCGTCGCGGCCATGACGAGATCTCGCGGGAGCTGGAGGACTGGGAGGGCTATGTCACGTATGTGTCGGACAACTTCGCGCGTATCGCCTCGGAGGCCGAGTCAAGGAGGATCGAGATGACCATGGCGGAGACACAGGCGGCGCTGGCCCGCCTGTACGTCGACGAAGCGTTCCGGGGCTGGTTCGCGCACGCGCCCGATGAGGCGCTGCGCAAGTACGAACTGACGGAGCCGGAGAAGGACACGCTCAAGGCGATCGACAAGAAGATGGTCGCTCTGTTCGCCCAGACCCTGCGCGACAAGCGCCGAGGACGGCTCGTGGCCACGTTCCCGCTGACGTCGAGGGTGTGCGGCAGGGAGATCGTCGGTCGCTATTTCGAGCGTTACTACGATCTGCACCCCGCCCAGCCCAACATGCTCGTGGCCGAGCACGCCATGGCCTTCGGCCGGTTCCTGGTGGACTGCATCGCCATCACCGCCTCCCTGCCGTCGTACGCGACCGATCTGTGCCAGTACGAGCAGACCATGAGCGAGATGCGGTTGACGCCCCTGCCCACCGACGACCTGCTGCTGCTCGACGCCGCCCCGCCTCCGGACGCGGACGTGCCGCCGCAGGCCAGGCCGGTGCTCGCGCCCGGCATCCGCATCCTGCGTCTCGACTACGACATACCGTCGATCGCCGACGCCATCGAACGGGGAGAAGCGCCGCAGGACGCGCGGCCGACGCCGGTCGTCCTCGTCATGCGGGTGCTCCCGCAGGGCCTGCCCGAGGCGTTCCGGGTGAACGAGGCGACGGCCGCGCTGCTCGACCTGTGCACGGGCGACAGGACCACGGCCCAGATCACCGACCTCCTGGCCGCCCGCTTCGGGCAGACGGCGGGCTTCGCGGACGCCATCGCGGGCGTGCTGAGGAGCCTGCGGGCCAGGAACGTCGTACGGGCCGGCGCGGACGAGAGCCGAGGTGCCTGACATGCTGGACATCCCCATGCTGGGCGCCGGGCTGGGTTTCCGCGAGGAGTTGTCCGAGGAGATCTACGCCGCCCACGACCAGATCGACTTCGTCGAGATCATCGCGGACCAGTACACGCGGCCGGGGGCCGACCTCAGTGGGCTGCGCCGGCTGGTCGACACCTTCACGGTCATCCCGCACGCCGTCGGACTGTCGATCGGCACCATGGGCCCCGTCGACATGGAGTATCTGGCGGGGGCCAAACGGGTGAGCGACACCTGCGGGTCGCCGTACTTCAGCGATCACCTGTGCATGACCAAGGTGCCGGGCATCGATCTCGGGCACCTGGCCCCGCTGTGGTTCACCGAGGAGGTCCTCGCCAACACCATCGAAAAGGTGAAGGTGGTCCAGGACGTCCTGGGCAAGCCGCTGGTGCTGGAGAACGTGACGTATGTGGTGGACATCCCGGGTGATCAGCTCGCTCAGCCGGAGTTCTTCCGCAGGCTGACCGACGCCACCGGCTGCGGTGTCCTGCTCGACGTCACCAACCTCTACACCAATGCCGTCAACCACCTGTTCGACGCCGACACGTTCATGGCCGAGATGCCGCTCGACCACGTCGTGCAGGTTCACCTGGCCGGCGGCTTCTGGCGTGACGGCATCCTCATCGACGGGCACTCGGACCCCGTGCCCGAGGAGGTCTGGGAGTTGTACGCCGCGCTGTGCGCCCGGGCGGACATCAAGGGCGCGCTCCTCGAACAGGACCAGAACCTGACGGACATCAAGCCCCTTCTGGAGCAGGTATGGCGGGCCAGGAAGATTCTGAACGGCTGACCGCCACGACGTCGGTGAGGTTGCGTCCCGGGGTGAGCTGCGTGCCCCACCCCGGCGGCGGCCTCTATCTCGCGGCCTGGCCGCACGGCCGGCACCTGCCGACGCCGACGCCCGCGCAGCGGGAGCTGCTCGCCCGGCTGGCGGCGGGCGCCTGCCGCGGGGACGGACTGACGGGAGAGGAACGCGAGCTCGCCGAACTACTGGAGCGCGGCGGCTGGCTGGAGACGACGTTCCTCCAGGGCGGGCGGCCGCTCTACGGTGTCCTTCCGGTCAAGCCGCTGGACACGCCGGGCGGCCCGCCTCCACGCGGTGTGGACCCGCGGTGGCGGCTGTCACGCTTCGCCCTCCTGCGGCGGGACAGCGCGGGCATGGTGCTGGAGTCGCCGTGTGCCAGCGCCGACATCCTCATCCACGATTCCGCGCTGCTGGGCCTGCTCGGCGGGCCGGACGGCGCGGGCGGAACACCGCCGGCCGGCCGGTTCTGGCACGACCTGTGGCGTACCGGGTTCCTGGTGGAGGAGGACGGGGGAGAGGAACCGCGGCTGCGCCACTGGAAGGTGCACGACCTGTGGTTCCACACGCGCAGCCGGTCCGGGAGCCGGGGACGGCCGCGGCACGGTTTCGGGGCCACCTCCTGGGGGCGGGGACGGTTCCCTCAGCCGCCCGCGCGCCGTACGGCGTCCTGCGGTCCGGTGATCGATCTCCACGTCCCGGACCTCGCGGGTCTTCGCGACGCGGACCCCGGCCTGACCGCGCTCGTGGAGGACCGCGAGTCGGTACGGGTCCACGACGACGGCGATCCGCTCACCCTGCGTCAGCTCGGGGAGTTCCTCTACCGGTGCGCCCGGGTGCGCGACGTCACCGCGAGCGACGGGATGCAGCTCGTCAACCTGCCGTACCCCTCGGCCGGGGCGTTGGGGGAGCTCGACCTCTACCTGGTCGTTCGCCGGGTCGCCGGGCTCGACCCCGGCCTGTACCGCTACGACGGCCATGCGCACCGGCTGGAGCGGCGGCCGGCCGACGCCGCGGCGCGGCGGCAGCTCGTCCGCGATGCCGCGGCGTCCGCGGGAGGTGCGCCGCCCCCGCAGGTCGTCATCGTCGTCGCCGCCAGATTCGCCCGCCTGATGTGGAAGTACGAGGGCATGGCGTACGCGGCCGTGCTCAAGGACGTCGGGGTCCTGTTCGAGCTGATGTACCTCGTCGCGACGGCCATGAGCGTGGCGGGGTGCGCGCTGGGCGCGGGCAACGCCGAGTTGTTCAGCGAGGCCGCCGGGCTGGACCGCTTCGAGGAGTCCAGTGTCGGGGAGTTCCTGCTCGGCAGCGCCCGGCCGCCGCGCACCGTGGAAGGGGGCGCCGATGGCGTTCCGGCTGTGTGAGGGCGTCCACCTCACCCCGACCGGCAGCGGGGTACTCATCCACACCCCTCGCGGCAGGACCGACGTGGACGACCCGTCGATGTATCGCTGGCTCGCCTCGCTCCTGCCGCTGCTCGACGGCTCCCACGCGCTCGATGACCTGATCGGCGCGTTCCCTCCGCGCGAGGAGGCGAAGGTGCGCCAGGCGGTCTCGGTGTTGCGCCGGGCCGAGGCGGTCGTCGACCGCGCGGCCGAGGACGACCACACCCTGCGGGCGTGGGAACTGGCCGAGTACCGGAACGAGATACGCTTCCTCGACCAGCACCGATCCTCCGCCGCACGGGCGTTCGAGGCTTACCGGGACACCACGGGCCTGGTGATCGGCGCGGGCGAACTGGCCCTCGCGTGTGTCCGTGGCCTGGTCGCCACGGGGACGCGCGTCGTGCGCGTGGCCGTGCCCGCGGCCTCCGACCGGCGGGCCTTCGCGTCCCTCGCCCCGCGCGACGCCGGCCAGCGGATCGAGTGCCACGTGCTGGACGGTACGCCTCGCGCGCGGCTGCGGGAGCTGCTCGACGACGCGGGCATCGTCCTGGCGGTGACGGGGCCGGACATGCCCGGACAGGGCCGCCTCGATGTGGCGCCGGGCACGGTGTTCGCGCAGGCGGTGCACACGGCCGGCCACGAGGTCTGGCTCGGCCCCGTGACGACCTCAGGAGCAGCGCCGGTGAGCCCGCCGGATCTGCTGGCCAGGTGCGCCGACGCCCTCCCCCTGGCCGGGGAACGACGGTCAGGCCGGATCGCGCCGCAGGCGCTGCGCGCGGCGACCACGGTGGCCGGCCACAGGCTCGTGCGGTCCGTCTTCCGGCAGGTCACGGGTCTGTGCGCCGAGGAGCCGCGCCATGTCCGGGTGGACCTGACGACGCTGGAGTGCACGGACCATCACGTTCTTGCGCATCCTCTCGAACAGCCCGCGGAGCGACGCTCGCGTGACGCCTTCATGGACCGCCTGGACGCGCTGGAAGCCGGGCGGCCGCTCGACGAGCGGACGCTGCGCAGCCGCTCCCGGCCCTGCCTCGACCTCCGTACGGGCATCTTCACGGACGTCACCAGGGCGGGGCCGGCCGGTCCGCCGCTCCACGTGCACGAGCTGGCCGTGGTGGATCCCGTCGGACGAGGCCGGGCGGGGACGGTCGCCGGGTACGGGATGAGCCGCGCCAGCGCGTACCGTGACGCTCTCCTGCGGGCCTTCGCGCTCTACGGAGCGGCGACCTGCGATCCGCGCCGATTCACCGCCGGCGGGACGGACCGGATGAGCGCCCGCGCGGCGGCCGCGGCGTTCAGGCGGGGGCGGGTGGACGGTGAGGTCTGGGCGCTGGACCTGAGCACGCGTGACGCCGTCCGCGTCGACGCGCGGCGGGCGTTCCCCCTTCTGCCCCGTCCGGACGGGGTGGCGGCCGGCCTCGACTGGGAGGAGGCGCTGACGCGGGCGCTCCTCGGACGAGCCCGGCGGCTGGCGCTCTCGCGGCTCACCGACGGGTACGCGGCCTTACCCGAGATCGACCTCGCCGACGCCCCTCTCGACGAGACGGCATCCGCCTGCCGGGACATCATGGCGGCGGCGGGGACGGCGCCGCGCTGCCATGACCTCAGCTCGCTCACCGTCGCGCCCACGGTCGGCCTCCGCCTCGGGGCACGCACGGTGGCCTGCGCCAGCGGGGTGTCGATCGCCGCGGCGCTGCACGAGGGACTGCTGCTCGCGCTGGCCGCGGCCCAGGCGACCGGCGACGACCGGCCTCCGCCGTCCGTCGCGCCGCTTGCGCGCGTCGGGCCCGGCACGGGAGTTCGGACCGATCCGGCGCCTCTCACCGCGGCGGAGCTGACCGAGGCGTTCATGGCACAGGGCCACAGGCCCGTCGCGGTCCCGCTCGACCATGATCAAGAAGTCAGCCGAATCCTCCCTTATGTCGTTAACGTGGTGATGTGCCGTGCCTGACATCGTGCTCGCCGGCAGCGGACTGATCCACGACGCCACCGCCCTCCGCCTGAGCGAGTCGTGGACCGTCATCCGGCCCCCCAGCGACGCTCCGGCGTGCGCCGCCGCCGGAGCGGTCATGTTCGTCACCGTGAGCGACACCTGGGAGAACCAGGACCGGGAGCCCGCCCGGGAGGCGTGCCGCGCCGCCGGCCTTCCGTGGCTGCCGGTACGGACGGAGCTCGGACGAGTCCTCATCGGGCCGGTCGAACGAGCGGGCGCCGTCGGCTGCCTGACCTGCTGCGACTTCAGACGCGGCAGAGGCAGCAGGGCCGCCGTCGGCGACGGCACGATGCGCGAACGACATGCCCGCGTTCTCACCCGGACGCCCTCGCCCTGGCTCACGGCGCTGGGGTGCGAGACCGTCGCCGCGATGGTCGCCGGGGAGGCGCACGCGGTCGCCGCCGGAGCGCCGGAACACCCGCGTACGGAGCACGCGCTGGTGTCCGTGGCGCTGGACACCCTGGCCGTGACCGTGCACCGGTTCCTGCCCGACCCCAAGTGTCCCACCTGCGGCGGCCTGCCGGACGACACACCCGACCTTGCCAAAATGTCCCTGTCCGCCCTGCCCAAGCCGTCTCCGACGACGTACCGGCTGGCGCGGCCCGACCCCGACGAGCTGTTCGCGGCCTACGTCGACCGGGAGACGGGGCTGATCGGGGAGGTGATCGAGGGCGAGAGCAGCGGCCTGGCGACCGCTTCGGCCCTGGCGGGAGTGCGGCACGTCGCGTACATGGCCGGGCACGGGCGCGCCGGCCGGGCGCGCGACAGCCGGGCCGTGGCCGTCCTGGAGGCACTCGAACGGTACGCCGGCTTCGAGCCGAACGGCACGAACCCGGCCGTCCGCGGCAGCTACGCCGAGCTGCGGTCCGACGCCCTCGACCCGCGATCGCTCGGCACGCACGCCCCCACCCAGTACGCCGCCAAGGGGTTCCCGTACCGGCCGTTCCGGGAGGACGCCGTGTGCGACTGGGTGTGGGGCCACTCCTTCGCCAGGGAGCGGCCGATCCTCGTACCGGCCTCGGTCGCCTACTACGGCCCCGGCCGCGACCGGCCCTTCTTCTACCCCTGCTCCAACGGCTGCGCGATCGGCGGCCGGCTGGAGGAGGCCGTGCTGCACGCGATCCTCGAGACGGCGGAACGCGACGCGTTCCTGATGACCTGGCACGCCGCGCTCTCCGTCCCCGCGCTGGACCTGCGCACGGCCAGGGACCCGAAGGTCGCGCTGCTCGGGGCGGCGATGGAGGCACGCACCGGCTACCGCCTGCGGGTGCACGACATCACCCTCGAACACGGCGTTCCCTGCGTGTGGGCCATGGCGATCGGGCCGCCCGGCGGCCCGCGGTCGGTCTCGGTCGGCGCCGCGCACCCCGACCCGTGCCAGGCCGTCGCCAAGGCCCTCGGTGAACTCGCGGTGCTCATCCCCGCCGTCGAGGCCGACCACGCGGCGAACGGCCGGCGTGCCTCGCTCATGGCCGAGCGGCCGGAGTTCGTCCAGCGGCCCTCCGACCACGCCCTGCTCCACGCCGCTCCCGAGGCGTTCCCCCGGCTCGCGTTCCTCACCGAAGCGCCGGAGGGACGCCCGTTCCACGAGGGCTTCGGCGCGCGGTTCCCTCCGCTCCGGCACGACGACCTGCGCGACGACCTGACCGCGCTGGCCGGCCGATACCTGGAGACCGGGATGGACGTGATCGTGGTGGACCAGACGACACCGGAACATCGGGCCCGGGATCTGGCCTGCGCGAGGGTCCTCATCCCGGGGACCCTGCCCATGACGTTCGGCCACGACAACCGGCGGCTGGACAACCTTCCCCGGCTCACGCGGGTCGCGTACACGCTCGGTCATTCGAGGGAGCCGCTCGCGCCGGACGCGCTCAACCTCTGCCCGCACCCCTTCCCGTGAGGTCCGACGTGAACCCCGTCTTCCTGCTCGCCCCCGCCCGCTCATGCTCCACCGTGGCGGTCGCCATGCTCTCCCAGCATCCGCGGATCTACGGTTTCCCCGAGCTGCTGTTGTTCACGGCGCCCACGCTCGGGGAGGTGCTCCACGGTGGCGGCGCGCGGTCCAGGCTGCCGCCGTGGTGGATCGAGAACCAGCGCAGCGGCCTCGTACGGACGGTCGCCCAGCTTCACCACGGCGGCCAGGACGACGCCGCGACCGGACAGGCCCTCGCCTGGCTGGAGCGGCACGCGCACTGGCCCTCGACCCGGCTCCTGGATCACCTGCTCGACCTGGTGCATCCCGACGTGGGGCTGGAGAAGTCGCCCGACACGGTCGCCGACCCACAAGCGCTCCAGAGATGTCTGGAGGCCTGTCCGGACGCCGGGTACCTCCATCTGACGCGGCACCCGCTGACCACGATGAGGTCCATGCGGGAGCACTGGGGCGGGATGCGCGCCGGCCACGACCAGGAGTCGTTGTCCGCGAGATGCGCCGCGGCCTGGTACCGCTCGCACACCGCCATCGTCACCGCGCTCGCGCGGGTGCCGGAGGAACGCCGGCTGCGGGTGCGGGCCGAGGACCTGCTCGGCCGGCCCGCCACGGAACTCCCCCGGATCCTCGGCTGGCTCGGGCTCGAATGGACCGACGCGGTGCTCGACCGGATGCGCGCCACCCAGAACTGGCCCTTCGCCGGGCGGGGCCCGTCACAGAACCTGTACGGCGGCGACTGGAAGTTCCATCGTGACCCCCGGCTGCGGGCCCTGCCGGACCCGGGCCCGGTCGGCTTCGACGAGTCATGGGGCATCGGCGAGAACTCCCGGCGGCAACTGGTACGGCTCGCCGCGTCCCTCGGCTACGAAAGGACATGATCATGAAGGTCGTCATCGTCGGGGCGGGCATCGCCGGACTGGCCGCCGCTGTCCAGCTGCATCGCGCCGGATGGGAGGTGATCGTGCTGGAACACGCGCCCCGGCTGCGCGACGGCGGTTACGTGGTGAACTTCTCCGGCCTCGGGTACGAGGCCGCCGACCGCATGGGCATCCTGCCGGCGTTGGAGGGGCACCGGGTGGTCTACGACTGGATCACCCACATGAACGCCTCCGGCAGGTGCGCCAGGATCTCCGCCCGGGCGCAGGACGCGCTGGGCGGGAACCAGAGCTACAACCTGATGCGGGGCGACATCGAGCGCGCCCTGTTCGACGCTCTGGACGGCGGCGTGGACATCAGGTACGGGTGCACGGTCAGCCACGTCGAGCAGCTCGGCGACGGCGTCCGTGCCTGGTTGAGCGACGGGACCGTCGAGCGGGCCGACCTGCTGATCGGCGCGGACGGCCTGCACTCGACCGTGCGGCGGCTGGTGTTCGGCCCGGAGGAGCGCTTCCGCCATGACCTGCACTACCTGGTCGCGGTCCTCGCCCTCGACACGGCGCCCGCCGGCCTGGCCCCCCGTACGTCCACGTCGCTGAACGTGGAGGGCCGTCAGGTCGCCGTCGCCAACGTGCCGGGAAGGGGCGCCCTCGCGCTCTTCTCCCATCGCACGACCGCTCAGGAGGCCGAGCTGTCCGCCGGGGCACGGGCCACCCTGCCGAGGATCTACGGCGATCTCGGCTGGGTCGTGCCGGAGTTGCTCGCGCGCATGCCGGACGACGGATCCGGCTATTTCGACGCGGTGAGCCAGATCAGGATGGAGCGCTGGAGCAAGGGCCGGGTGGTGCTGCTCGGAGACGCGGCCTGGTGCGTGACGCTCTTCGCCGGAGCCGGATCCTCGCTCGCCGTCGGCGGCGCCGACCTGCTGGCGACCTGCCTGGAACAGGCCGGCCGCGTCGAGGACGCGCTGCAGGACTGGGAGGCGCGGCTGCGGCTGCAGGTGGTGTCGAAACAGAAGGGACGCCGATCGATCCATCGGCTGCTGTCGCTGCTGGCGGACCCGCACGGCGAGATCGAGGTGTTCGACGGCGAGCCCGTCGGCCTGGCGGTGCCGGCCGGCGCGGAGGCGGCATGCTGATCTGCGGGCTGAAGCTGACGCACGACGCGGGCGTGGCGGTGGTCGAGGACGGCCGGCTGCTCTTCAGCGTCGAGGTGGAGAAACTGGCGAACCGGCGGCGCTACAGCCCCATGAGGGATCTGGACGAGATCGCCGGGATCCTCGCCGCCGAAGGGTTGGAGCCCGGCGACATCGACCGCTTCGTCATCGACGGATGGATGGGAGACGGCGACGGCGGCCTGGCGAGTCTCGCCACGTTCTCCGGGGGCAGGCCGCTGACTCTGCGCGCCGCGCCGTACCACGAGCCGATCGGGGCGCGCGAGGCCGTGTCGCGGCTGGAGTTCGGCGAGCTGCCCTTGGGCGGGCGTTCCTACCGCTACTCCAGTTACGCCCACGCCGTCGACCACCTGTACTCCGCCTACTGCACGAGCCCGTTCGCCGAACGCGGCGAGGACGCGCTGGTGCTCATCTGGGATGCCGGCATGGCGCCCCGGCTGTACCAGGTCCGCGCGGCCGGGCAGGTGGAGGCGCTGGGAGCGCTGTTCCCCCTGGCGGGCAGCGCCTTCGCGACCTTCTCGCTGCGGTTCGAGCCGTTCCGCCGCCCAGTGCCCCCGAACGGGCGGAGCGAGCGGGTCGCCACCCACCTGGAGGTCGCGGGAAAGGCGATGGCCTTCGCGGGGCTCGGCAGGGTCGAACTGGAGGCGTTCGGCGCATTCGACGACCTCGTCCGCGCGGCGGGGCCCGTACCGCGACCCGCCGCCCTGGCCGTGGCCGAGCAGGCGGAGGCGCGGCGGGCCGAACTGTTCCCCGGCCTGTCGGAGGCGGACCTCATCGCGACCTACCAGGCGTACCTCGGCCGGCTCCTGCTGACCGGTCTGCGACGCAAGCTCGACGAGCACGACGGTCCCGGGCAGAACCTGTGCGTCGCGGGCGGCTGCGCGCTCAACATCAAGTGGAACAGCTCCCTGCGGCGCAGCGGCCTGTTCCGCGCGGTGTGGGTGCCGCCGTTCCCCAACGACTCCGGATCGGCGCTCGGGGCGGCCTGCTCCGAGCTGGCCCACCTCGGGACCTGCGCACTGTCGTGGGAGGTGTACGCCGGCCCCCGCCTCGACACGACGCCGGCTCCGCCCGGATGGCGGTCCCGGCGCTGCGACGAGACGGAGCTGGCGCGCGTGCTCCACGAGGAGGACGAGCCGGTCACCGTCCTGGACGGCCGGGCGGAGCTCGGCCCCCGAGCGCTGGGCAACCGCAGCATCCTCTCCGCGCCCGTCAGCCCCGGGATGAAGAACCGGTTGAACGAGATCAAGAACCGGTCCGGTTACCGGCCCGTCGCCCCCGTGTGCCTCGAATCGCGGGCCGCCGAGATCTTCGACCCCGGCTCGCCCGACCCCTACATGCTCTTCGACCACGTCGTACGCGCCGGATGGAGGGCACGGGTCCCGGCCGTGCTCCACGTCGACGGGACGGCCAGGCTGCAGACCGTCACCGCCGCGCGTCAGCCCGTGCTGGCCCGCGTACTCGAGGCCTACGAGCGGCTGTCCGGCGTTCCGGTGCTCTGCAACACCAGCGCCAACCTCAACGGCAGCGGCTTCTTCCCCGACGTCGCCTCGGCCATGCGGTGGAACGGCACCCGCCACGTCTGGTCGGACGGAGTGCTGCACACCCGGCGCGCGGCGGACCGGATGAGCACGGCGTCCCGCGAACGGCAGAACATCGCTTGACCCCCTCGCAGAGCGAGAAGGAGCGCGGGTTCACCCTGGCTGAGGCTTCAGCCGGCCGGCCGTCTCCACGAGTTCGGCCAGTGCCGTGGACCGGACGCCGGCGGGCCAGGCGAGCACGGTCGTGACGGCGGGTGCGTCGAGTACGGGGACCGCGACGTGTTCCGGCCACTGCCAGGCGCGGCTGGAGGCCGGAATGACCAGAAGCGTTCGCCCGAGAGCGACGAGCTGGGCCAGCTGGGACTGGCTGTGGACCTCGGGTCCCGGGCCGGGCGGGTAGGTGCCGTCGTGGCGGGGCCAGCGCGCGATCGGCAGGCCGGGCACGTCGCTCACCTCGGCCATGGTCAGGCTGGAACGCCGGGCGAGCGGATGCGACGCCGGCAGGATGGCGACCTGGCCCTCCGTCACGATGGCGGCGCTGTCGAGGCCGGTCATCACGTCGAACGGGGCGTGCATGATCGCCACGTCGGCACGGCCGTCGCGCAGCAGCTTCCACTGCTCGCCGACCTCGCACAGCAACACGTCGATCTCCACGGCCGCGGGCCGGGCGGCGTAGGCGTCGAGCAACTCTTTCAGCAGCTCGTGGGAGGCGCCCGCCTTCGTGGCCAGGACCAGGACGGACTGCGCCGATGCGGCGCGGCGGGTGCGGCGTACGGCCGCGTCGACGGCGTCGAGTGCGCGCCGGGCCTCCACCAGCATGGCCTCGCCCGCGGTGGTGAGCGAGACTCCCCTGCGGTCGCGGTCGAGCAGCACGACTCCCAGGCGGCGCTCCAGTTGCTGGATGGCGCGCGACAGCGGCGGCTGGGCCATGTTCAGCCGCTCAGCGGCACGCCCGAAGTGCAATTCTTCCGCCACCGCGACGAAATATCGCAATTCGCGTGTTTCCAGCCCGTCCACGCCCGCAGCATACCCGTGATACCCGCGGGGTATCAGCCCTGATCCAACCGGTCTTGGACGGTGTCGTGTGCTCGCACGCACCATGGGGTGTCGGGAAGCGCCCGGACGGCGCCTCTTTTCCCGCTCCCATGAAAGGCCTGATCGTGAACTCTTTTTCCCTTCCCGGCGGCACCTGGACCCTGGGCGACATGACCGTCACCCGAGTCGGCTACGGCGCCATGCAGCTCGCAGGACCCGGCGTGATGGGACCGCCCGCGGACCGCGACGCAGCCCTCGCCGTCCTGCGCGAGGCCGTCGACCTCGGCATCACGCACGTCGACACCGCCCATGCCTACGGCCCCGGCGTCACCAACGCACTCATCCGGGAGGCGCTGCACCCGTACCCCGGCTCGCTGCACGTGGTGACGAAGGTCGGAGCGACCCGTGACGAGCACGGCGGATGGCCGCCGGCCCGTGAGCCCGACCAGTTGCGCCGCGCCGTCGACGAGAATCTCGAAAGCCTCGGGCTCGACACGCTCGACCTGGTCCACCTGCGCCTCGGCAACGCCGGTGGACCCCAGGCGGGCTCGCTCGCGCGGGCCTTCGAAACGCTGGTCGAGCTGCAGAGGCAGGGCGTGATCCGGCACCTCGGCGTCAGCAACGCGACAGCGGAGCAGGTCGCGGAGGCCCAGTCGATCGCGCCGATCGTGAGCGTGCAGAACATGTACAACCTCGCCCACCGCCACGACGACGCGCTCATCGACCGGCTCGCCGCCGAGAACGTCGCGTACGTGCCGTTCTTCCCGCTCGGCGGCTTCAGCCCGCTCCAGTCGGAGGCGCTCTCCGCGGTGGCGGCACGACTGAACGCCACACCGATCTCCGTCGCGCTGGCGTGGCTGCTGCAGCGCTCGCCGAACATCCTGCTGATCCCTGGGACCTCGTCCGTGAGCCACCTGCGGGAGAACGTCGCCGGCGCCGGGCCCTCGCTCAGCGACGAGGACGTCGCCGAACTGGAGAAGATCGGCGGCCGGGCCTGAGCGAGGTGGCGGCGCGGGGTGCGTCCCCGCACCGCCACCCGGTGACCGACGTGAAACTTTCACCCGTACGGGCGGCGCGACGCGCGTACGAAATTCCAGGCCGTCAGGTGTTCCGGCGGCGACGCGCGGGTCGGCGGGGACGGCCCGCTCGTTGACGCCGGGCCGGGGCGTCGGCTGTACTCCGCGACAACACGCGCAATGGAGAAAGCCACCCAGCCCGGAGGTGAATGTTAACGCTAACAGCGTGGCTGGCAACTTGTCCGATCCGGATGCATCGGAGCACACCGTGAAGATCAGACCCCTGACTGTCCTCGCGACGGTGGCCACCTTACTGGCGAGCCTGTTCGTCGCCCTGCAAGCTCAGCCCGCCGTCGCGGCCACCGTCGACACGAACGCGTGGTACATCCTGGTCAACCGCAACAGCGGCAAGGCCCTCGACGTCTACAACCTCGCCACCAACGACGGCGCCCGCATCACCCAGTGGACCCGCAACAACGGCAACCAGCAGCAGTGGCAGTTCGTCGACTCCGACGGCGGCTACTACCGCATCAAGTCCCGCCACTCCGGCAAGGTGCTCGACGTCTACAACTTCTCGACCGCCAACGGCGGCGCGATCGTGCAGTGGACCGACCACAACGGCACCAACCAGCAGTGGCGGCTGGCCGACAGCTCGGACGGCCACGTACGGTTCATCTCGCGCCACAGCAACAAGGCCCTGGAGGTCCAGGGCGCCTCCACCGCCGACGGCGGCGCCATCGTCCAGTACGACGACTGGGGCGGCGCCAACCAGCAGTGGCAGCTCGTCCGCGTCGACGACGACGGCGACCCCGGCGACCCCGGCGACCCCGGAGAGTGCAGCCTTCCGTCGACGTACCGCTGGACCTCGACCGGCCCGCTGGCGACCCCGAGATCCGGCTGGGTCTCGCTCAAGGACTTCACCGTCGCCCCCTACAACGGCAGCCACCTCGTCTACGCGACGACGCACGACACGGGCACCAGGTGGGGTTCGATGAACTTCGGCCTCTTCAACGACTGGTCCGGCATGGCCTCGGCGAGCCAGAACGCCATGTCGTCCTCCACCGTCGCGCCCACGCTGTTCTACTTCGCCCCGAGGAACACCTGGGTGCTCGCCTACCAGTGGGGCAGTACCGCCTTCTCCTACCGCACGTCGAGCAACCCCACCAACCCGAACGGCTGGTCGGCCGAGCAGCCGCTCTTCACCGGCAGCATCTCGGGCTCGGGGACCGGGCCGATCGACCAGACGCTCATCGGTGACGACACGACCATGTACCTGTTCTTCGCCGGCGACAACGGCAAGATCTACCGGTCGACCATGCCCATCGGGAACTTCCCCGGCAACTTCGGCTCCAGCTCGACGGTGATCATGAGCGACACGACGAACAACCTGTTCGAAGGCGTTCAGGTCTACAAGCTCCAGGGTCAGAACCGCTACCTCATGCTCGTCGAGGCGATCGGCTCGCAGGGCCGTTACTTCCGTTCGTTCACGGCCAGCAGCCTGGGCGGTTCGTGGACGCCCCAGGCCGCGTCCGAGAGCAACCCCTTCGCCGGCAAGGCCAACAGCGGCGCCACCTGGACCAACGACATCAGCCACGGCGAACTGGTCCGCGCCGGCGCCGACCAGACCATGCCCGTCGACCCCTGCAACCTGCAGCTGCTCTACCAGGGACGCAATCCCAGCTCCGGCGGCGACTACGGCCTCCTGCCCTACCGGCCGGGTCTGCTGACACATCAGCGCTGACGGCGAGGCCCCCGTACGACACGGGGATCATCGCGTGGCGGGCTCGGCGGCGAGGCCGGGCCCGCCCACTTCTTCGCGAGGTTTTGACCAGGAGCGCCCGCATTCTCTGCGACGCCGGAGAAACGTTACCGGCGACACTCCCAAAACGGCAGGTCAGACGCTGTGCCGCCCGACCATGTCCCTGCCGTTACCCATCTGAGATCTTTGCTTCTGTGCCAGTCTCGCCCCACGTCGCCCGACGGCTGAGGGCCGCTCACCGCTGGCTGACCACGGCGGGGAACATCCCGCCCGCGCGGACCGACCTCGAAAAGGAGCTCCACCTCGTGCGACACCGGTTCACCACAGCCACCCTCACCGTCTTCGCCCTCTCCCTCACCGGCGCCTTCGCCTCAGCGTCGCCGGCCGCCGCCGCGCCGGCGGGCAACGCTCCCTCGTGCGTGGCCGTCTGGCAGACGACGGGCACCATCACCAAGAAGGGGTACGCCCGCAACGACTGCGGCCGCCGGCTCCGGCTGAAGATCAAGTGGGCGCGGGGCACCGACGGCGCCTGCCACACCGTCGACCCTGGACACACCATCTGGTCCCAGGTCGCCCGAGGCCCTCGTACCTTCGACGGAGCCGACACCTGCTGACCCTCACGTACGCCAGGGCCCGCCGTGCGCGCACGGCGGGCCTTCGTGTCTGCCGCACGGCGGGCCCCCTACCAAAGTCGGAGCCGCGCCCCACGAGGGGACGACACAGTGCGACCGCGCGCCCGATGTGGCGGACCATGCCGGAGGGAGAAGCTGAGCGGCATGAACACCTCCACGAACACCCCCGCGCACGCCTCCTCGAACACCTCCACGAACAACACCACGAAAACCGCCCTCCGCAGGCCACTCACCGTGGTCGGCGCGTCCGCCGCCGCCCTGGCCGCATGGGTCCTGGCGGTGCCGGTGGCCGGGATCGAGCTGACCGCGCGGATGGGCGCCGGCGTCGATCAGGTCGGGCCGGCGGCGGTCGTGGTCGCGAGCCTGCTGGCCGGGCTCGCAGGCTGGGCGCTGCTGGCCGTGCTCGAACGGTTCACCGCCCGGGGCGGCCGGATCTGGACGGTCGTCGCCCTCACCGTGCTCGGCCTGTCCCTGCTCGGCCCGCTCGGCAGCGCCGTCGGCACCGCCGCGACGGTGGTGCTGCTCCTGCTGCACCTGGTCGTCGGCGCCGTGCTCGTTCCCGGCCTCGCCCGGCGATGATCACGCCTTCGCCGACGCCACGACACGGGAGATCCGACATGACAGTCCTCGCCAGAGCGATCGACGCCACCCGCCGCTACGGCGACGTGCTCGCACTCGACCACGTCTCGCTCGACATCAGAGCGGGCGAGGTGGTCGGCCTGCTCGGCCCGAACGGAGCCGGCAAGTCCACCCTGATCAACCTCTTCGTGGGACTGCGCAAGCCCACGTCCGGCACGGTGGAGCTGTTCGGCGGCTCACCGCTCGACCCCGCCATGCGGCGCGGCATCGGCATGACCCCCCAGGAGACCGGGCTGCCCGAGTCGCTGCGCGTCGGCGAGATCGCCTGGTTCGTCTCCGCGCACTTCCCCGACCGCGTCCCCACGGCCGACCTGCTGGCCCGCTTCGGGCTGGAGGACCTGGTCAGGCGGCAGGTCGGCGGGCTGTCCGGCGGGCAGCGGCGGCGGCTGGCCGTGGCGCTGGCGTTCGCGGGCAGGCCACGGCTGGTGTTCCTCGACGAGCCGACGACCGGCCTGGACGTCGGGGCCAGGCGGGCGCTGTGGGAGGGCATCAGGTCCTTCCACGAGGAGGGCGGCACCGTACTGCTCACCAGCCACTACCTGGAGGAGATCGAGGCCCTGGCCGAACGGGTGCTCGTGGTCGACCAGGGCCGCGTGCTGGCCGACGACACCGTGCGGGCCGTACGCGGCATGGTGGACACCCGGCGCGTCTCCCTCGTCGCCGAACACCTGCCGCCGCTGCCCGGCGTCCTCGGCGCCGAACGTTCGGGCGACCGGTTCGACCTGGTCGTCAACGACCCCGACCGGCTCGTCGTGGAGCTGGTACGCAGCGGGGTGCCCTTCTCCGGCCTGGAGATCCGGCCGGCCACCCTGGAGGAGGCCTTCCTCGCCCTCACCTCGAAGGAGCCCGCACATGTCTAGCCTGGTCCTCGCGCACACCCGCTACCTCGTGATCGAGCAGATCCGGGTGCCGATCGGCATCCTGGCCAGCGCGTTCTTCCCCGCGGTCTCGATGGTGGCGTTCGTGGTGCCGTTCGCGGGCCAGGACCCGGTGGCGGCCACGACGGCGACGGGCTCGCTGATGTTCTTCGGCGCGATGTCGGCCGCGCTCATGGGGCTCAGCAGCTCGGTCGCGCAGGACCGCGACCTGCCGTGGAACCCGTACCTGCGTACGCTGCCCGCCGGGCCGCTGCCGCGCTTCGCCGGCCGGATCCTGTCGACGCTCGCCGTCATGCTGCTCTCGGTGATCCCCGTCCTGGTGGTGGCGGCGCTGTTCACGGAGGCGACGATCACGCCGGGCCGGCTGCTGCTGGGTGTCGGCGCGCTGGTGGTGGGCGTGGTGCCGTTCATGTTGATGGGGTTGTGCGTCGGCTTCCTGCTGGCCTCGAAGGCCGCGATGGCGGTGTCACAACTGCTGTTCTTCCCCATGGCCGTCCTCGGAGGGCTGCTGCTGCCGCCGCAGGTCCTGCCGGGGTTCGTCCAGGCCGTCTCGCCGTACGTGCCCACCCGGGGCGCGGCCGAGCTGATCTGGTGGGCCGTCGTCGGTGTCCGGCCGGGCGTGGTGCCGCTGGTCATGCTGGCCGTCTGGACCGCCGCCACGGCGGCCGCCGCCGTCTGGGCCTACCGCCGCGACGAGGGCCGGCGTTTCACCTGACGCGGCCCCGCTCCGCTTCCAAGCCCTCCATGGGCGGCCCGCCTCAGCGAGCGGTGCGTCCGCAGGGCGTGGAGGGGTCGCAGGGTGCGGACAGGGCGTGCTGCCAGAGGCGGACCACCGCCCGCACGTGGCCGGTGGTGTCGTGGCCGGCCGGCACATCGAGCAGGGCTCCGTGCAGGTGGGCCTCGATGCCCTGGACCGCCAGCAGGGCGTTCAGCTCGGGGTCGGGGCCGCCGGCTCCCACGCGGCGCAGTTCGCGGGCGAGCGCCTGGGCGATCTGCTGCTCGGCCTGCCGGAAGCGGGTGACCAGGTCGGGGGTGCGGGGCGCCTGGTCGAACAGCAGCCGGTGCAGCCGGGGCCGGTCGGTGTGCAGGGCGGCCACGCATTCCACCAGGTCGGCGAGCAGGGCGCTAAGGGGCAGGCGGTGTTCGCCGGCGCGGGCGAAGACCTGGGCCACCTGCTGGGCGCTCTGGGTGAGGTAGTGCTCGGCCAGCGCGACCAGCAGCGCGTCCTTGTTCGGGAAGTACTGGTACAGCGAGCCGATGGACACCCCGGCGCGTTCGGCGATCTTGTTCGTGGTCGTGGCGGTGTAGCCGTGACGCTGGAAAAGCTGAGCCGCCGCCTCCAGGATCGCCGCCACGGTCTCGCGGGAGCGCTGCTGGCGGGGGTGTTTGCGGGGCGTGAGCACGGGCCTCCAATACGAGTACCGAAAACTGAGGATAGCTCGCATCATGGAAGGCGGGCTCGTCGCCCCGCCCTTCCCCTCTCTGCGAACGGAGACGTCTTCGTGCTGTCCGGCCTCCTGGCCTACGGCGTCCGGATCCTGCCCGGCCTGCTGCTGATCGCCGCCTGTTACCTGCTGGCACGTCGTGAACGCGACCCCCTGCTCCGCGTCATGGTGCTCGTCCTCGGCTTCGTCCTGATCAGGGATGCGATGACACCGTTGGGATTCTGGCGGCTGGGCGCCGTGGGAGCGGTTCCGTGGCTGCGCTTCACCGACCACGCAGGGATCCTGCTGCTGTTCGGCCTCGGGACGCTGGCACTGACCGCGGGGGTGCTGCGCCTCGACGGCGAACTCCGCGCGCTGGTGCGCTGGGGCCGGTTGACGCCGGTCACCCTGGCCTGGGGCGTCGGCGGGGGTGTGCTGGCCGCCGCCCCGATCCTGCTGCTGTCGCTCCCGACGCCCATGGCCGCGAGGGGCGGCGCGGTCGCCGTCACGCTGCTGCCGGTGCTCCTGGCGTTCAGCCTGGCCGGCAACCTCGCCGAGGAGGTGCTGTTCCGCGGCTTCCTTCAGGGCCGGCTGGAACAACACAACGACGCCGTACGCGCGGCCGTGCTGTCGGCTCTGCTGTTCGCGGCCTGCCACGCCTTCCTGGCGTCGACGGTCACCGACGTCGGGTGGCCGCTGCTCGCCTTCACCCTGTACGAAGGGCTGATCTGCGCCTTCCTGCGGCTGCGCGGCGGCGTGATCGCCGCTGCCCTCGCACACGGGCTGGCCATCTTCCTGCTGGCGGGCGCGCTGGTCTGAGCCGCCGACAGGTGGGTAGCTCCCCCGGCGTGGCCGCACCCGCGAGCCGCACCGATCGCTCCACCACGTTAGGAGCAGCCGCCATGAGAAAGCCGAGCCGCCTGACCGCAACCAGGTTTCTGTCCTTGCCCCGTCTCCACCTGCCGACGCCCGACCCGGACGACGACAGTTCCTCAAGCCACCGGCGTCGCCGTCGCCACCGGCGCTGACGGGTGACACGCCCCGCGCGGCTGAAGGGCGCCTCCCAGTGCCCTTCAGCCGCGCCCCCCGTCTGCGCCTGACGTGGGACTCCCCTGGCCCGTCGCCAGAGGACCCGTCAGTCGCCTACGCGCACTGCTTCCTGTGGTAGACCGAGCAGTCGCTTCTCCAGCACTTGAAGACGGAGCAACAGATGCTGCCCGTGCAGGTCGTGTGGTCGAGAATGCACCGTGCGGTGCAGGCGGCCTGCGCGTCGCCGGTCGGAACGACGAAAGCGACGATGCGGTCTGCCAAATCGGTGAAAAGTTTCACTTGCCCCACCTTTCTCTCTACTCGCACAGAAGGACCTGGCGGTAGCTGCAGTTCGTCTCGTAGCACCGCATCTTGTAACAGCCGGTGTTCGGGTCGTAGCTGATCTGCACGCACCTCTTGACACACGCCGCGTCGGCCTTGACCGCGGGGATCAACCGGTCGATGAGCTTGTCCAGCATTCCGTTCTCACCCCCTTCCCCTTCTCGGGCCTCATTCGGCGCGGCACCACTGAGAGTCGTCTCGTGATGGCCGCGGGCTTGCGGACAGGGGGGCGTGCCGCGCGTCCAGCCGCCTGATGGTGACGGCGTGGAGGTCGCCGGCGTGGAAGAAGCCGTGCTCGCGGGAGTCGAAGCTGACCTCGGTGTTGTCACCGAGCAGCACGAACCTGCCGGCCGGGACGACGTCCTCGTCGACGGCCTTGCGTACGTCCTCGGGAACCGGATCGCCGGGCAGGGCGGCGACGCGCTTGATCAGGAACTTGCCACCGTCCGGGAGCGGGTAACGGACGACGGCGACCTCTCCGTGGCGCAGCGCCCCCAGGTGCGTGCGCCGGGACAGCAGCCGGTCCCCATCGGTCAACGTCGGAGCCATGCTGCCGCCGCGGACCCGGACCACCATGTACGTCGCGCGCAGCCGTACGACCAGCAGGGCCAGCCCTCCGAGCGCGCATGCCCCCGCCAGGAACGCCCGCCTCATGAGGCCGTGACCTCGGCCGGCATGCCGTGACCCGCGCTGACGACCGTGCCCCCCGAGCCGATCGCGATGACCGTCGGGTACGCGTTGACCTTGAACGCCGTCTGCACGGGCCCCTGCGGCGACTCCGTGACGACACGGGCCACCTCCGCGAGGCGCTCGATGTCGCCCGCGCCGTCCTCGCCGGTGTCCGCGACCACGGCCAGCACGGCGTCCGACGTGCCGCGTGCCCGCTCCACGAAGAGCGGGAGCAGTTCCGCGCACGGCCCGCAGCCCGGGGAGAAGAAGCCGATCAGCGCGGGCGCGCCCAGCAGTTCGTCGGAGATCGGCTCACCACTCGTCGTCATGGTGGCGAAGCGCGGGACACTCTCGCCGGGCGACAGTCCTGCGCTCATCTCCGGCGCGCTCTCGCCCTGCTTGCGCAGCCGCCGGATCACACCGACGGTCAGTAGCAGGTTGACCATGCACAGCAGGCCGACCAGCCCGACCGCGGCGACCACGTACTGCATCGCACCCTCCCCCGCCTGTCCGTGAGCAGATGTGGGATCGCCTCCGGCCCACGCGGGCTGACGGCACGCGACGAGCGGGTGATCCACGACGTGGATGCTTCACGATCCCGCTAGCCCGCCCCTCGCGCGCCGCTAGCCCGGACCCGCATTTGCCTGACTATCTGGATAGCTGTTATACAGTTGGACATGTCGATTCACACGGTCACCGTGGCGGACGCCGTCGCCGACCAACTGCGCCGCCGGCTGCTGTCCGGCCACTACTCGGGCGGAGACCACCTGCGCGACACCGAGCTGTCACAGGAGTTCGGCGTGGCCAGGCCCACGGTGCGCGCTGCCGTGCAGACCCTCGTGGCCGAAGGGCTGCTCGACCGCGGGCGCGGGCGCAGTGCTCAGGTCCGGTCGTTCACCGCCGACGACGCGATCGACCTGGGCCGGCTGCGGCGGCCCATCGAGCTCGTCGCGGTCGAGATGGTCGTGACGCAGGAGCGGCCGCTCACCGGCATCGCGTCGGCGGCGCAGGCGTTCTCCGCATTAGGGGACGACGTCTCGTGGGACGTGGTCGCCGACCACGACGTGGCGTTCCACCGGGCCGTGTTCACCGCCGCGGGCTCGGCGCGCCTGCTGCGCACCTTCGACGAGCTCAGCGCCGAGTTGCGCCTGCTCATCGCCCAGCTCCGCCCGACCTACGAGAGCGTCTCCGACCTGGCGCACGAGCACGAATCGCTGCTCGCGGTGCTGCGCTCCGGCGATCTCCGACAGGTCAGGGCCGCCTGGAACGGGCACTGTGACGACTCTGAACGTTTCTACCTCGACCTCATCCAGGAGCACACACGGTGAACCTCGGCGACTTCGACGCCCTCAGCTTCGACTGCTACGGCACCCTCATCGACTGGGAGAACGGCATCGCGACCGTGCTGCGCGCGTGGGCCGGCGCACACGGCCTGCGGATGACGGACGAGCAGTTGCTGACGGCGTACTCGACACACGAGGCGCAGGCCGAGGCCGACCATCCCGGCGACCTCTACCCGCACATCCTGGCACGGGCCATGCGCGGCCTCGGCGCGCAACTCGGCGTGCCGGTCAGCGACGGCGAGGCCGGGTCACTGGCGGTCTCCGTGCCCGACTGGCCGGCGTTCCCCGACTCGGCCGAGGCGCTGCAGCGGCTGTCGCGGCGATACAAGCTCATCATCGTCTCCAACGTCGACCGCGCCGGCTTCGCCGGCTCCAACAAGCACCTCGGCGCCACCTTCACCAGCGTC
This sequence comes from Nonomuraea mesophila, assembly GCF_004352805.1. Lineage (NCBI taxonomy): Bacteria > Bacillati > Actinomycetota > Actinomycetes > Streptosporangiales > Streptosporangiaceae > Nonomuraea > Nonomuraea mesophila. Next base: position 11,570 of record NZ_SMLD01000042.1, on the reverse strand, counting down.
CTCACCGCCGAGGACATCGGCTGCTACAAGCCGGATCCCCGCGCCTTCGAGGCGCTGCTGCGCGAGGCGGAGCGGCTCGGGGTGGCCGAGGGCAGGCTGCTGCACGTGGCGCAGAGCCTGTTCCACGACCACGTGCCCGCCAAGGCCGCCGGCCTGCCGACCGTGTGGATCAACCGCCGGCACGACAACGCCGGCTGGGGCGCGACGCCGCAACCGTCGGCCGGCGTCACCCCCGACTGGACCTTCACCTCCATGAGGGCGTTCGCCGACGCGGTCGACGCCGAACCCGCCTGACAGCGGGCCGGCGGCCGGGAGAACGGGCCGGTCGATGCGGAGCACGTCCCACCTCGTACGATGATCGACGCCCCGGCGCCGACATTGGAGGCTTGGAACGTTGCTGGATCGAGAACGCGTGCGCGCCATCCTCGCCCACCCTCGCTTCGAGCGGGCGATCATGGCGGTCATCGTGCTCAACGCGATCACGATCGGCTGTGAGACCTCCTCCTTCGTGATGGGGTGGATCGGCGAGCCGCTCCACGTCGTCGACCGCGTCGTGGTGGGCGTGTTCGTCCTGGAGCTCGCCGCCCGCCTCTACGCCCACCGGGGCGCGTTCTTCAAGGACCCGTGGAACTGGTTCGACACCGCCATCGTGGCGATAGCGCTGGTGCCCGCCTCCGGGCCGGCCTCGGTGCTGCGTACTCTGCGGATCATGCGGGCGCTGCGGCTCGTCACCGCGGTGCCCAGCATGCGCCGCGTCATCTCCGCGCTGGCGGCGGCCGTCCCCGGCATGGCCTCCATCCTCGGTCTGCTGATCATCATCATGTACGTGGCCGCGGTGATGGCCACGCAGTGGTTCGGGCGCACCGCTCCGGCGCACTTCGCCGAGATCCCGACCTCCCTGTTCACCCTGTTCCAGGTGATGACCGGGGAGGGCTGGCCGGACATCGCCGACCAGATCATGGAGGCGCACCCCTGGGCGTGGATCTTCTTCGTGGCCTACATCCTGGTGTCGTCGTTCGTGGTGCTGAACCTGTTCATCGCCGTCGTCGTGAACGCCATGGACGACGAGAGCACCTCCGCGGAGGAGCAGCGTACCGACGACCGGCTGCGGATGATCACCGAGGAGCTCGCGCGTCTGCACGCCAAGCTGGACGCCCTGCAACCCCCCACGCCGGCCGGCGAACCGGCGGACGGCTCCGAGGCCAGCCTGTCGAACGCGAGCTGAACCGGCCCTGCTCAGCGGAGCGTGAGGCAGTCCAGGCTGGGATAGTCGGTGTACCCGGCGGTTCCGTGGGTGTACAGATGTGCCGTGTCGATCGGCTGCAGCGGGGCGTCGCGGGCGAAGCGGGCGGGCAGGTCGGGGTTCGCGATGAAGGCCCTGCCGTACGAGACCAGGTCGGCGCGGCCCGCGGCGAGCGCGGCTTCGCCGGCGTCCTTGGTGGTGGCGGGGCCGTTCTCCCCCACGTTGACGATGAGGGGCCCGTGCCAGCGCGGCCGCAGGTCGGCCGGCGCGGGATAGCGGTCGTTGTCCGTGAGGTGCAGATAGGCCAGGCCGAGGCCGTCGATGCGCTCGACGAGCTCGCGATAGACCGGGCCGGGGTCGGTCTCGACCATGCCCGCCTGCGGATTGCCCGGCGACAGGCGCAACCCTGTGCGGTGGGCGCCGATCGCGTCGGCCACGGCGGTGACGACCTCGACCGGGAAGCGGATGCGACCGCCTGGCGTGCCGGGGCCGTACTCGTCGTCGCGGAGATTGGTGTTGTCGGCCAGGAACTGGTGGATCAGGTAGCTGTTGGCGCCGTGCAACTCCACCCCGTCGAAGCCGGCCGCCATGGCGTTGCGGGCCGCGGTGACGTGGTCCTGGACGGCGTGCCTGATGTCCGCCCTGATCATGACGCGAGGGGTGACGGGATCGGCCTTGCCGCCGTCCCGTACGTGGACCGGACCGGGCACGGGCACCGCGGACGGGCCGGACGGGAGGTCGCCGGCCAGGCGGGACAACGGGTGACCCTGCCGGCCGCCGTGCATGAGCTGGGCGAAGACCCGGCCGCCCGCCGCGTGCACGGCCTCGGTGACCGTACGCCAGCCTCGTACGTGCTCGGGTGTCTCCAAGCCCGGCATGCGCCATCCCGCCTGCCCCCGGGCGCTGGGCCAGATGCCTTCCGTGATGATGAGACCGGCACTGGCGCGTTGCGCGTAGTAGTCGGCGACGATCGGCTGTGGCGTGCCGTCCTCGTGGGCGCGGAAACGGGTCATCGGGGCCATCACCATACGATTGGGCAGTGCGAACGGGCCGAGAAGGTAGGGCTTGAGCAGCAAAAGTTCATTCATGCCGGTACGGTAAGAGTTGACATTGATGTCAGGTTCAACCCGAGGTGCGGCATGCGGATCGGTGAGCTGGCGCGGCGGACGGCCGTGAGCGAGCGCTCCCTGCGTTACTACGAGAAGCAGGGGCTGCTCCAATCGCGGCGCACCCCTGGCGGCCACCGCGAATACGGCGAGAGCGCGGTGCCGCGGGTCATCCGCATCCAGGAGCTGTTCGCCGCCGGGTTGTGCAGCGCCAAGATCGTCCAGCTCCTCCCCTGCCTGGGCGACGGCGAGGGCGGGCCGGCCGAGGTGGCCTCCCCGTGGCTGGCCGAGCAGCTCATGAGGGAACGTGAGCGCATCGACCGCATGATCGGCGACCTGGTGCGCTCCCGCGACGTGCTCGACGACATCATCCGCGAAGCCGTCAAGCACTGAACGCCCCTCCCCCCACCCCTGATCCCGCACCCGTGCGCCGGAACGCGGCAGAAGCGAAGCCGCTTCGACACCCGTACGCGCAGCAGGGCAGAAGCGGAGCCGCTTCGACACCCGTGCGGGCCGTTGCGCGAGATGACAAAGACCGCCTCTGCCCTGGCACGGCGTTTTGACATCTGTCACGAGGACGGCTAGTCCGCCGCAGGACAAGCTGTTGCTGCCGGCGAACACGCCGGTAGGCGCAGGTGCCCACAGGCCGCCTGCACGACTCGATGGAGGAGCACCCATGCGAGGACGGATCATGAGGAAGGCCGCCGTGCTGATCGCGTTAGCGACGGCTGCGGCCATCGGCGTCGGGCCGGCGGGCACCAGCCTGGCGGCCGACTCCAGTTCGGCCGCGGCCGCCCCTTTGAGGGCGTACGGCATCACCGACAACGGCAGGGTGATGGCCACCTTCACCACCGAGGAGCCGGAAGAGCTCAACTGGGTCAGGCGCATCTCCGGGCTGGTCACCGACACCTTCGTGATCGGCATCGACTTCCGCGTGCAGGACGGCAAGTTCTACGCCGTCGGCAACCACGGCGGCATCTACACGATCTCGCTCCCGACCGGCGACCAGGACGTCGTGGTCTCGAAGGTCTCCCAGCTCAAGGTGGGTCTCAAGGGCACGGCGTTCGGAGTCGACTTCAATCCCGCCGCCGACCGGCTGCGCGTGATCAGCGACAACGGCCAGAACCTGCGGCACAACCTCAACGACGGCACCACGGTGTCGGACGGCAACCTGAGCAACGGCCCCGGCTCGCCGGCCTCCGGGGTCACCGCCGCCGCCTACACCAACAACGACCTCAACGGCGACACGGCGACCACGCTGTTCGACGTCAACACCACGACTGCGCAGGTCGTCGTCCAGTCGCCGGCCAACAACGGCCTGCTGGCCCCGACCGGTGCGCTCGGCCAGCCCGTCGCATTGAACGCGGGCCTCGACATCTACAGCGACCTGAAGGGCGGCAAGACCGTCTCGAACATGGCCTTCGCCACTTTCGTCGACTCGGACGGCTTCGCCACGCTCAACTCCGTCGACCTGCTCACCGGCGCCGCCACCCAGATCAGCGACCCGTTCCCGCTGACCATCACCGACATCGCCGTCGCGCTCGACACCAACTGACCGTCTCGCCCGTCCACTGACGTGAGCCCGTGCCGCCGCCCGCACGGGCTCACCAGCGTCGCGGGGCGGGTCAGGTGTCGTTCTGGCGGGCGATGGCGGTGTTGAGTGCGGTGGCGAACACCGTCCAACCCGCGTACGGCAGCAGGAACAGCCCCGCGCGGCGGTCGAGCGTCCATCCGCGCCGGACGAGCATCGCGTTGGAGGCGTTGAGGACGAGGATCTCGGCCAGGGCCAGCTTCGGGTTGCGTGCCCGGAAGAACAGGGCCGGCCAGGCGGCGTTGAGCGCCAGGTTGGTGGCCAGCGTCTTCTTGAACGCCCGGCTGCCCTCCTGGTCGCCCTGGGACAGGGCCCGCGTGCCGGCACAGGCGATGAGCACGTACAGCGGGGTCCAGACCAGGCCGAAGGCCTGCGGCGGCGGCTGCCAGGACGGCTTCTTCAGCCGTTGGTACCAGGTGGAGCGGGCGTCGGTGGCGAGCGTTCCGGCGACGGCGGTGGCGGTCACCGCGAGGGCGGTCTTCAGGAGGAGTCTGCCTTTCATGGCCCTCCGCTGCCCTCGGACGCCGCCACCGCACCTCCCGCCACGCTCGGGTCAGGCGGGGCACGCCCGCGGCTCGATCTCGCGGAGCGGGCGCTCGATCGCGGCCATGCCCTTCCAGTCCTGGGTGAACGGGAAGTCGGCGCACCACGCCAGGCCGTCGACGCGGATGCCGGTCGGAACGTCGGAGGGCGTGATGTGGAGGTCGCTCGCGTGGCCCGCCCGAGCCTTGGCCAGCGCCTGGGCGAAGCGCGGCCACCGGGACTCCTGGGGCACGGACAGGAACGCGTTGATGCGCAGCTGCACCGGGTCGACGGTCTTGCCCTGGCCGGCGTCGGGTGCGGGCAGTGGTTCGCGGCGCGGGAGCGCAGGCCGAGTACGCCGGGCGGGTCGGCTGGCATGGGCTCGTGGGCATCAGGGAGCGCGTCGCCGCCTACGGCGGATCCGTCCGCTGAGGCCCGGCGGACGGCGGCGGGTTCGAGGTCGTCGCATCGCTTCCCGTCCGGGGCGGAACACCGTACGCGCACGTCCCGCGGTCCGGCCCTCCGCGGACCTGATCACGCGTCGCGAGGGGTGCGGCCTTCCCGCGCTCCCAGGGAAGGCCGCACCACCGGACGCGGTCAGCGCACGTAGACCTGGGGCTGGGGCGGGGTGCTCATGCCGTCGCCGATGAAGAAGCTCGGGTGCGGCGGCTGATTGTAGGCGGTGTTCTGCCAGGCGAGGGCCACCCGGTACTGCGGGTCGTGCAGCAGAGTGTGGATCTTGGTGGCGGTCCGGTGAGGGGTGGCGTAGATGCGCAGGGCGCGGTTGTCGGTGGTGGGCCAGATGACCTCCTCGCGCCAGTCGCCGAGGATGTCGCCCGACAGTGACGGGTTGGCCTTGGTGCCGTTGTTGCTGTGCACGCCGGAGGCGGTCAGCAGGCGGGTCTCGCCGCCGGTGCCGTACTTGTCGATCCGGGTCTGGTCCAGCAGCTCGCGCACCGGGTCGCCGTCCCACCAGGACAGGAAGTTCGCCGACGACGGCTGGCGGCCGACGACCGTGCCGGAGGTGTTGCGCAGCCCGTTCTGTCCCGCCCCCGAGGCCCAGGACTCGGCGCCGGGGCTGCCGGCGTGGATGTCGGCGGCCACGCCGCGGCCGGGCCCCTCGCCGTCGGAGCCGGAGCCGGTGCCGGTACGCCACAACACCTGGCCGGTACGGGCGTCGACCATGTACAGGCCGGGCCGGTTCGCCGACTCGGAGATCTTCACGTACTCCTGGCCCGGTCGGCCGGGGTCGAGGTCGCCCAGGTGGGCGGCATCACCGTGGCCCCAGCCGACGTTCCACAGGCGGCCGCCGTCGTCGTCGATGGCGGCGGCGCCGTAGACGATCTCGTCGCGGCCGTCGGCGTCCACGTCGCCGACGGTGAGGCTGTGGTTGCCCTGGCCGGCGTACGAGCCGTTGCCGGAGGCGTCGCTGTCGAACGTCCAGCGCTTGACGAGCCGGCCGTCGCGGAAGTCCCAGGCGGCGATGACAGAACGGGTGTAGTAGCCGCGCGCCATGATGAGGCTGGGCCGCTGCCCGTCGAGGTACGCGGTGCCGGCCAGGAAACGGTCCACCCGGTTGCCGTAGGAGTCGCCCCAGGAGGAGACGTTGCCGCGCGGCGGGTCGTAGCCGACCGTGGACAGCGCCGCGCCGGTCCGGCCGTCGAACATCGTCAGGAACTCGGGGCCGGACAGCACGTAGCCGGAGGAGTTGCGGTGGTCGGCGTTCGCGTTGCCGATGACGGTGCCGCGGCCGTCGACGGTGCCGTCGGCGGTCTTCATGGCGACCTCGGCCCGGCCGTCGCCGTCGTAGTCGTAGACCTGGAACTGCGTGTAGTGGGCGCCCGCGCGGATGTTGCGGCCCAGGTTGATGCGCCACAGGCGGGTGCCGTCCAGCGTGATCCCGTCGACGTAGACCACGTCGGTGGTGCCGGACTGGGAGTTGTCCTTGGAGTTGTCGGCCTCCCACTTCAGGACGAGGTCGAGACGGCCGTCGCCGTCCAGGTCGCCGACGCTGGCGTCGTTGGCGTGGTGGCCGCCGGGTGGGGAGAGGGGCACGTCGAGATAGCCGTTGCCGAACCGGAGTGAGGGTTCGGAGGCCGGGCCCTCGGTGCCGCCGGTGACCGGGCGCACGGTGTAGGAGGCGTCCGGGGGCGCCCCCGCGTCCAGGTGGTTGGTGGAGTCGGTGACGGTCGCGATGCGCGTACCGCCTCGGTAGACGGTGAAGGACGTGTCACGGGATTCGGTGCCGAGCAGCCGCCAGGAGACCAGGTTGCCGTTGCCGGAGCGGACGCTGATCAGTCCGCGGTCAAGGTCTTCCGCCTGCTTGCCGTCCGCGGGATCAGTGGGGGTGACCGTCGGGGTCGGCTCACCCGGCTCACCCGGGTCGCCGGTGCAGGTGACGCCGTTGAGCGTGAACGAGGCGGGCGGCGGGTTGCTGGAGCCGTCCCAGGAGGCGTTGAAGCCGAACGTGGTGCGGCCGCCCCTGGGGATCGCGGCGTTGTAGCCCGCGTCCTCGGCCGTGACGGCGGCGCCGTTCTGCGTGGCGGTGGCGTTCCACGCCTGGGTGATCCGCTGGCCGGAGGCGAACGACCAGTCCAGGCGCCAGCCGTCGACGGCGTCGCCCAGGTTCCTGATGGTCACGTTGCCGGTGAACCCGCCGGACCACTGGGTGGCGACGTCGTAGTCGACCTCGCAGGCCACCGCCGCGGCGGCGGGCGACTGCAGGCCGACGGCGGTCGCGGCGACCAGGCACACGCTGCCGGCGAGCGCCGTGACGAGCAGTGCGGGACGGGATAAACGTTTCATTGAACGTCCAATCGGTGTACGAGGTCCCGGGCGTCCACACGGTAAGAAGGCGCTGATGAACGTGTCAACGAACCACCGGCTGCCATCCCGTCCGAGGTTGTTACCTTTCAGGTCAGCGGCGAAGGGCGTACGCCACGGCTCTGAAACTTTCGGAGCCGGAACCGGTCACCGGCAGGGCGGCGCGGTGGACTCGCGTACGACCAGCCGCGGCCGGTAGACCAGCTTCTGGTGACGGTGCCCCGGGCGGGCCTCGTCGAGCAGCAGTTCGGCGGCCACCCGGCCCAGCTCGCGCTTCGGCTGCCAGACCGTGGTCAGCGCCGGGGCGAGCTGCGCGGCGAACGCCACGTCGTCATAGCCCACCACCGACATCTCGTCCGGCACCGCGATCCCCCGCTCCTTCAGGCCCCCGATCACGCCGAGCGCCGCCGTGTCGTTGAGGCAGATCATCGCGGTGGGGGGATCGGCCGCGGCCAGCACGTCCTCCAGGGCCGCGGCGGCGGTCACCGTGATGTCGGGCGACGGCACGCGTACGTCCAGCACGCCGTGGTCCGGGTCGAGGCCGGCCTTGGCGAACGCCGTACGCACCCCGGCATGGCGCTCGACGGTCTGCTGCACCTCGATCGACGCGCTGAGCAGGGCGATCCGCCGGTGCCCCAGCGCGAGCAGGTGCGCCGCGACCTGCTCACCGCCCCACTGGTTGTCCATCGACACCGAGCACAGCCGGCCGTCGGACCTGTGGTCGAGCAGCACCACCGGGACCCCGCGCCCGGCCAGGGAGACCAGCGGGTCCAGGTCGGCCTCGACCGGCGTGATGAGCACGCCGCGTACCCGCTGCTTCTCCAGCTCCTGCAGGTAGTGCCGCTCCCGGCCGGGCTGCAGGTCGGTGCTGCAGGTCATGAGCATGCAGCCGTCCTGGAGCAGCCGGTCCTCCACCCCGCGGCACACCTCGGTGAAGAACGGGCCCGCGATGTCGAGCGTCACCGCGCCGACCAGCGGGCTGGGCACGCCGCGTAACCGTCTGGCGGCGTTGTCCGGCAGGTAGCCCACGCGGGCCATCGCCGCGTGCACGCGGCGGCGTGTCTCCTCGGCGACGAGCTCGGGGCTGTTGAGGACGTTGCTCACGGTCGTCGGTGAGACCCCGGCCTCCCGCGCGACCTGGCGCATGCCGGGTCGGCGCGGCTCGGTGGAAGCGTCCACCGCAGCACCATATCCGGCCCGCGACGATCACGCGGAACACGCCGGGCGGCCCTGCTCTCAGGGCGTCTCCCACACGAAGCCGTCCGGGTCGGTGAAGGACCCGGCGTCGCCGCCGATGGCCAGCCGGTGCGACCCGGTGCCTTCCGGGGAGACGCCGGCGACCTTGGCGAGGGCGGGCCGCTTGTAGAGGGCCAGCGTGACGGTGTTCGACGGGGCGGTGAACTGGACGTACCTGCGGCCGTAGCTCTTCGCCACGGCGAAGCCGCGCTCGACGTAGAACTGCCTGCTCGCGGCCACGTCCGCGACTCCCAGCTGGAGCACGACGTCGTCGACCGTACGGGTGACAGGGCCGGTGTCCTTCTTGGCCGACGAGGCGACCGTCCAGATCGTCCCGTCCGGGGTCTGTACGACGCCGCCGTACCCCCACAACGACTTCGCGGCCGGCTTCAGCGCCGTGGCGCCCGCGCCGAGAGCGTCGTCGATGAGGGCGTTGACGGTGGACGGCTGGGACACGACGAGCGACAGCGTGAACCCGCGAAAGCCCGTCGACGGCGCCGCAGGGGCGCGCAGACGTACCTGCTCGCCGAGGCCGAAGGCCGCGTCGTAGAAGCGGCCTGCCGCCTCGAGGTCGTCCACGTCGAAGGTGATGTTTGCGATGGAAGCCATGACCGTCACGCTAGGTGTGGCGCGTCGTCCCGCGCTTCTCCGTTCCTGCCCGGTCCGTCACACGCCCCGCCCTGACGACGTCCCACGGAGGCGGATCCGGCGCGGCCGCCGGCGGGACGACGGCCTCATCGCGCCGTTCGCCGCTCAAGCGGCGGCGAGAACGGCCTGAGCCTGCTCCCGGGCCTGGCCGATGGCGTCAGGGAAGACGCTCAGGCCCTCGGCGACGACCGCTCCTTCGTGCAGCAGCATGAGCGTCCTGCCCAGGTGACCGGCCCGCTCCGGAGCGATCTCGCGGGCGAGGTCGGTGAACAGGGCGAGCATCCACCGCTTCTGCCCCGTGATGATCGGGTAGGCCGGATGGGCGGGGTCGCTGATCTCGGCGTGGGCGTTGATCATGCTGCACCCCTTGTGGCCGTGCTGCGCGGCCCACGCGCGTGATGCGTCGAAGACGGCCAGGACGCGCGCCTCCGGCGTCGGAGCGGCGGCGTTCATGTGGCCGGAGAGGAAGACGCGCCAGCGTTCGTCGCGGTCCGCGAGATATTCCACGACGATCTGCTCCTTGCAGCCGAACCGGTCGTAGAGCGTCTTCTTCGTCACCCCGGCCTCGGCGGCGATCAGGTCCACGCCGACGGCATGGATGCCGCGCTCGTAGAAGAGCCTCTCGGCGGCCTCGAGGACACGCCGTGCGGCCGGCGTGATCGTGACCCGCTGCGGGGTCTCGTTGCTGCCCATGACACGCAGTATACCGATCTGTATAGTGAAGGGGTAGGTATACAGATCGGTATAGTTAGGACAGGATCGTGAACCTTCTGCTCTCGATCGCCTTCGTGCTCTGCTGGAGCTCCGGGTTCATCGGAGCCAAGCTCGGCGTGGGCACGGCGCCCGCGGTCACGATCCTCATGTGGCGGTTCCTGCCCCTCGCCGTCATCCTGCTGGTCGTCGCCGCTCTCTCCGGTGCGTCGTGGAAAGAGCTCACCCCTCGCGACGTGACCCGGCAGGCCGTGATCGGCGTGCTCTCGCAGAGCGGCTACCTGCTCACCGTCTATTACGCGATCCAGCTCGGAGTCTCCAGCGGCACCACGGCCCTGATCGACGGCGTGCAGCCGCTCGTGGCCGGAGCGCTCGCGGGACCGCTGCTGCACCAGTACGTCTCACGTCACCAGTGGATCGGCCTCGTCCTCGGCCTGAGCGGCGTCAGCGTCGTCACCATGGCCGACGCCACGGCCGGCACCGGCGCCCCCTGGTGGGCCTATCTCATCCCGCTCATCGGCATGTTCTCGCTGGTGGGGGCCACGCTCCTGCAAGGCCGCGCCCGTACGCCGGTCAACGCCGCGACCTCGATGACCGTGCACTGCGCCACGAGCGCCGTCATCTTCACGGCGCTGGCGGTCGGCGCGGGCGCCGCGAAGCCGCCCGCCGACCTCTCGTTCTGGGTCGCGATCACCTGGCTGGTGGCGCTGTCCACCTTCGGCGGGTACGGGTTGTACTGGCTCATCATGAGGCGCTCGGGAGTCACCAAGGTCAACACGCTCATGTTCCTCATGGCCCCGGTCACGGCCGTCTGGGGAGCCCTCATGTTCGGTGAGCCCTTCCACGCGCAGACCGCCGTCGGCCTGGCCGTCTGCCTCGCGGCGGTCGTCATCGTGCACCGCGGCGGCGTCTCGTCCGCCGGCGCGCGCTCACCGGACGAGCCGGCCCGCGCCGGGCGCTGACCGCGCGCGGCGACCGGGCAGCCCGATGCCGCGCGCCGCCATGATCAGGGGTTCTTGCCCATCACCTGGCGGATGACGTCGCGGACCCGGTCCATCATCGCGATCGGCGTGCCCACCAGAACGTTCTTGGCAGCCGACTCCGTGCCCGGATGCGGATGCGTGGGAGCCATCGCCTCGGCCGCCTTGACCCCCGCCGCCATACTGCGCCGCTCGGCCTGCGTGGTACGCGCCCGCAACTGCGGGAACTCATACCGCTCCTCACTACGCGCGTGCGCCTCCACCGCCGCACGCAACACCAGCAACCGCTCCAGGAAATCAGGCGCGTCCGGCCCGGCCTCGTCCAGCTGCGACAACAGCTCCTTGGCCTCGCCCTCCTCGGCCAGCCGGTCGGCGACCACCGCATCACCGCCATCGATCCGGCCCCGCGCGTACGGATGCACGATCTCCTCCTCAGCGGTCTCATGCACCGCCAGCAACCGCACCAACCGGCTGAACGCCTCCCCCCGACGCTCCTCCGGCGCCCGCTCCACCTCATCGAACAGATCCCGGATCATCCCATGCTGCGCCTGCAGCAACACGATGACATCGGTCTCCTCCATCGCCTCCGGCGCCGTCCTGGTCATCAACACCCCTCCCCCACAGCGCGCTACGCGCTCCCGGTACGGCGCCGGAGGCGATGGAGGAGACCGATGTCATCGTGTTGCTGCAGGCGCAGCATGGGATGATCC
>NZ_SMLD01000417.1:0-517 GCF_004352805.1 Nonomuraea mesophila | reverse complement strand
AAGGCGTTCCGCTCGTTCTTCGAGCGTGTCAAGGCCGGGCGCACCCCCGGGTTCCCCCGGTTCAAGGGACGCGGCTGGTTCGACACGGTGGAGTGGCCCAAAGACGGCGACGGCTGCCGGTGGGACTTCCAGCCCGGGCACCCGACCGCCACCTACGTCCGGTTGCAGGGCGTCGGGCATGTCCGCGTCCACCAGCACCGGCCCGTCAAAGGCCGGGTGAAGACGATCGCGGTGAAGCGCGAGGGCTCCCGCTGGTACGTCGTGCTGTCGTGTGACGACGTGCCCGCCGAGACGCTGCCCGCCACAGGCGCCGTGGCCGGCATCGACCTGGGCGTGGCCTCGCTCGTCACCACGAGCGACGGCGAGCACGTCGCCAACCCGCGCCACCTCGCCGCGACCGCTGATCGTCTCGCGGACGCTCAGCGGGACCTGGCCCGCAAGAAACGCGGGTCCAAGCGCCGCCGTAAGGCGGTCGCGCGGGTGGCCACCCTGCACGCCAAGGTGCGACGGCAGCGCC
>NZ_SMLD01000416.1:0-564 GCF_004352805.1 Nonomuraea mesophila | reverse complement strand
TGAGATGGGTACGCCTGGCGCCGGCCGTGGTCGCCCGCGCAGGCGGTCACCAGCATCCCGGCGACCACGGCCGGCGCCAGGCGTACCCATCTCATGCGCGCAAGATAACATCCGCATGATCGCGTGACTACCGTACGTCAGCACGACGGCTTCCGGCGGCCGGACTCACTACAGTGAGGCCATCACGTCTCCCACCCGGAGAGAGTCCCATGAACATCCGCGTGTACCGCAACGCCGCCATCTACCCGGGAACCGGCGCGCACCCGCCGGCCCAGGCCCTGGCGGTGCGGGGCCGGACGGTGCTGGCCGTCGGTAGTGAGGCGGACGTGCGCGAGGCCGCGGGGCCGGGCGCGGAGCTGATCGACCTGGAGGGCGCCGCCGTCCTGCCCGGCTTCTACGACGCCCACATCCACACCGCCCAGTACGCCCAGAGCCTGGACGCGGTCGACCTGCGCGACGTACGCACCCTGGACGAGGCCCTGACCAGGGTGGCCGCGCACGCCGCCAGGCTGCGACCGGGCGCCTGGCTGTTCGGCGGCCGGTGGGACAGCAACACCTGGGACC
>NZ_SMLD01000041.1:0-58760 GCF_004352805.1 Nonomuraea mesophila | reverse complement strand
GCCCCCGACCGACCCCACCGACCCGCCGACCACGCCGCCGGACGGGAGCAACCTCAGCATCGGGGCCGGTTCCGACGGCTCCAGCAAGGGCGGCGGGACGAGCTACGGCAACGTACGGGACGGCGACATGAGCACCTATTGGTCGCCTTCCGGCTCGACCGGCGACATCTCGGTCAAGTGGAGCTCCGCCACGACGATCGCCAGGGTCGTCATCCGTGAGGCGTCGGGCTCCGCGGGCGCCATCGGATCCTGGCAGCTCGTCAACCACGACACCGGAGCCGTGCTGAAGTCGGGCAGCGGGGCGGGCACCATCACCTTCACCCCGGCCTCACTGAGGAAGATCACGTTCAGGATCACCGGCGCGAGCGGCACGCCCAGGGTCGCCGAGTTCGAGACCTACGCCGGATGACCGGCCCGCGGCGCGGAGAAGGTCGCACCCTCGTCCGCGCCGCGGCTCACCGGCCCCGGTCCTTCCGCAACCGCACGCACACCGCGAACGGCGCGTCGTCCCGCTCCCCTTCGACGCCTTCGACCATGCCGCGGGTACGGATCTCGCCCGCGTACCGCATGCCGATGCGCTCCATCACCGCACGGGAACGCACGTTGTGACGGGCGGTGCACGACACCACGGCCTGCGCGCCGAGCACGTCGAAAGCGAACGCCAGCCCGGCGCGGCCGATCTCGGACGCGTATCCGCGGCCCTGGAATCTCCCCCGCAGCGCCCAGCCGAGCTCCAGCCAGTTCGCGTGCGCGACGAACGGGCGGCGCACCCCGTAGGGGACGCGCACCCACGGCTCCGCCGGGAGGAACGCGTAGATCTGGCCCCAGTCGTCGTCGACCGGTGTGCGCGACAGCCCGCCGCGGCCGACGACCTCGCCGCTCATCCGGTCGTACGCGATCCATTTGTGCACACCGTGCAGGCGCCACGACTCGCCCATGGACGCCGCCCATCGCTCCGCCTGCCGCGGGCTTGGCCTGGCCGTGCCGTACCAGGGCCACACCTCTTCGTCCTCGTGCACCGTCCACAGGTCGGAAGCGCGGGAGGGACCGGCCGGTTCGAGCCGCAGGCGCGTCGTGAACCGCCGCATGCCGGCGTCACCACCAGCCGAAAGCGGCCCAGGCGAGGGGCGGGGCCACGACGATCGAGATCAGCCCGTAGGTCAGCAGGTTACGGAACAGGCGGGGTCTGACCGAGGGCTCGGCGGCGCCGAGGATGAGCCCGCCGGTGATGCCGAGCGGGTTGATGTCGACCAGTACCGAGGCCAGGGCGAGGGCGAGCACGCCGCCCACCGGGGACACCCCGGCGGCCACCAGCGGCGGCAGCAGCGGCATGACGGTGGCGAACACCGCGATGGAGCTGGCGGCGAAGGACGTGACGCCGGCGATGTAGCAGAGCACCAGCAGGCTGAGCAGCGGCGACCCTTCGATCGTGAGCAGGTCGCTGATCTGCTTGAACGCGCCCAGGTGCTGCATCAGGCCCACGTACGTCAGCAGGCCGCCGATCAGCAGGACCACGGTCCACGGGATCCTGGACACGATCGCGTCGGCCGGCAGCCGGAACACCAGTTGCACGATCAGCGCGGCGGTCAGGCCGAGATAGCCCACGTTCATGTCGAACCCGACGGACAGGACGACCACGGCGAGCATGCACACCAGGGTGAACGCGCGCGCTCCGGGTCGCGTCGGCGTCTCGGCGGGCGCGGGTGCGGGAGCGTCGACGGTCGCCGTCGCGGCCCCGCCGCCGGACGCGGGCTCGGGCGCGGCGCCGGGCGCCGAGTCGGTGGCACCGGGCGCCGGGGTGGCCGGTCCGGTGGCGCGGACCGAGGCGAGGGCCGGGATGGGTGCCCGGCCGCGGGGGATGCCGCCGCTCCACAGGCCGACGATCAGCAGCCCCGCGCACACGGCCAGGCCGGCGAGCAGCCCGCCGCTCAGGAAGGCCACCGGCGCCGAGCCGGGCAGGCCGATGCCGAGCTTGGTGCTCAGCTCGCGCGCGGTGACGCCGTACACGGCGAGCGGCGAGAGCAGCCCGCTGATGATGCCGGTGACGCCCAGGACGGCGGCGATCAGCGGCGAGGTACGGTAACGCGCGGCGAAGCCGAGCGCGATCGGCGAGACGATGGCGGTCGCCGCGGCGGGCAGGGTGCCGACGGCGGTGAGCACGGCCCCGATGGCGAAGGGCACCAGGGCGATCAGCACCAGCCGGCCGCCGGCCACGCGGAGCAGCAGGTCCAGTAACCAGTCGAGGGTCCCGTTGTGATGGGCGACGGCGAACAGCGCCGTCACCCCGACGATGAGCACGAAGAAGTCGGCCGGGAAGAACGCCGTCACGTCGCTCTCCGTCACGCCGGCGGCCAGCCCGAGGATGAACGCCGCCGCCAGGGCGCCCAGCCCGAGATCGAAGCCGGGGATGAGAGTCGCCGCGAGAAGGGCGGCCAGCACGATGATGGACAGAGTCGCCAGGGTCATGAGCACGCTCTTTCTCGGGTCAGACCACTCCTCGGTGGCGCAGGTCTTGGATGTCTTGGTCCGCGAGCCCGGCGAGGTCGCGCAGTACTTCGGCGGTGTGCTCGCCGAGGGCCGGCGCGGTGTGGCCGACGGTGGCGTCGAAGCCGGAGAAACGCCCGGCCGGGGCCTGCATGAGGCGGGTACGGACCGTCCTGTCGTCCGGCACCTCCACCACCGAGCCACGGGCGCGGATGTGCGGGTCGGCGCAGATGTCGGCGGCCGAGTTGACCGGCCCCGCGGCCACGCCGGCGTCGACGAGCAGCGCCATCAGCGGTTCGAGGTCGTGCTCCGCGACGAAGGCGGCGACCCGCGCCTCGATCTCCTCCCGGTGCTCGAGCCGGGCGGTCATGGAGTCGTGCACGGCGAGGTCGGCGGCGTCCATGACCTTGACCAGCCGGCGCCACATCTGCTCGGTGGAGGCGGGCAGGGCCAGCCAGCGGCCGTCGCGGGTGCGGTAGAGGTCGTTGGGGCTGATGTGCGGGTTCTGGTTGCCCTGGCGTTCGCGGTTCTCCCCGGTGGCGCCGTACTCGACGATGAAGTCCTCCATCATCCGCAGCAGCGGCTCGTACAGGGGGATGTCGGCGAGCTGCGCCTGCCCGGTGAGGTCGCGCTGGCGCAGCGCGAGCATGGCGGCGAACGCGGCGTAGATGCCGGTGACGCCGTCGGCCACGGGGTAGCCGGCGAAGAGCGGCGGCCGGTCGGGGGCGCCCGTACGGTAGGTCAGGCCGGCGAAGGCCTCGGCGACACGGGCGAAGCCGGGGCGGTCGGCGTACGGGCCGGTCCGCCCGAACGCGCTCACCTGCACCATCACCAGGTCCGGCCGGTAGGCCCGCAGGTCGTCGAAGTCGATGCCGAACCGGCGCAACGTCGCCGGGCGGAAGTTGGTCACCACGATGTCGACGGCCGCGGCGAGCCGGCCGACCAGGTGCGCCGCCTCGGCGTGGTGCAGGTCGATCGTGACGCTGCGCTTGCCGCGGCCGAGCATCGCCCAGGCGGCCGACTCTCCGTCCTCCAGCGGCGGGTAGTGGCGTGCCGGGTCGCCGGTGGCGGGGTGCTCGACCTTGATCACCTCAGCGCCGAACTCGCCGAGCAGCGAGGACGCCAGGGGGCCGGCCAGGATCGTCGACACGTCCAGGACACGTACTCCGCTGAGCGGACCGTTCGCCACTGGTTATTCCTTTCACCTGGGGGACGTCGTGCACGGGATGGCTGTGATGGACGTCACCATGCCGTGCCGTCGGCGTGCGGGGAAGACCTGATTGGCGTTCACAGGTGGAAGGTTTCTCCTTTATGGTGGCGCGGTGCGGGTGGAAAGGGCGCGGTATTTCCTTGCCGCCGTCGAGACGGGATCGTTGCGCGCGGCGGCCGGCCGGTGCGGCGTCAGCCAGCCCACGCTCGGGCAGCAGATCGCGCTGCTGGAGGAGGAGCTAGACGTCGTGCTGCTCACCCGCAGCCGGCACGGCGTGCGCCCGACCCCGGCCGGCCAGGCCCTGATCGAGCCGCTGCGCCGGCTGGTCGAGGCCGAGGATGCGGTGCGCGAGTCGGCGATGCAGTCGAGCGGCTCCTATCGCGGCAGGGTCCAGATCGGCGGCGTCACGGTGACCGTGGAGACCATCATCGCTCCGGTCGTGGGCCGGCTGCGCCGCGACCATCCGGGGCTGCGCTTCACCGTACGTGAGGGGGCCTCGTCCGCCATCGAGACCGCCGTGCTGGACGGCGCGCTGGACTTCGGGGTGATCACCACGCCGCTGACCCCGCCCGCGCCGGGGCTGCGGCGCATACCGCTCATCTCCGCTCCTCTCGGGGCGTACGCGCGCACCGATCATCCGCTGGCGGGGCGCGACCAGATCCACTGGCGTGACCTGGAGACCTGGCCCATCGTCACCATGCGGGCGGGCACCGTGCTGTGGGAGACGCTGCACCGGCACGTGGCGGCCCCCGACGTCGTGGTGCAGGCCATGTCGGCGCGGACCGTCAAGGTGATGGTCGGCCAAGGTGTCGGTCTCGGCATTCTCGCCGGGTTCGACACCTCGGCCGACATCACCGACGTGGTCTGGCTTCCGTTGTCCGACGCGCCGCCCGTGCAACTGTGCCTGACGCAGCGTCAGGACAGCAGGCCCTCACCGTCGGCCCTCATCGTCCAGCGGCTGATCCGGGCCAGGGCCGGCGAACTGGCCGGCGGCCGGGCCTCACCGGTCACCTGAGGGAGCAGGTGTTGGCCACGTCGCCGTCGGTCTGGCGGGGAATGGTGGCGCTGCGCGGGGGCTTGTGGCCGTGGCCTGGAGCCGTCCAGCGTTCGAGGGCTTCGAACGCCGTCCGCATGCAGGGAAGCAGCGGCCGCATCCGGTCGGGGAACATGTCGTACTCGATGTCGAGGTGGGAGGCGCCTTCCATCCTGTAGTAGCGGTGCAGGGCGGACCTGCCCTGCTTGCGCACCAGCTCGGCGTACGGGTCGCTGTGGACCGCGATCGGCAGCAGGGTGTCCAGCGTCCCGTGCACGGTGATCAGCGGCTTGCCGATGCGGCCGCTCATCGAGGCCCGCCGCACCACCTTGTGCACGCTCTTCGGGCGCGCGTAGTAGTCGTAGTCGGCGTCGCAGTTGGGCGTGCCGCTCTCGCAGAACGGGATGCCCGCCTCCAGGTCGCCGTCGTACTCCGGGTCGATCTCCTCGCGGGCGCGCCGCTGCGTGCCGTCCCAGATGTTGCGGTAGTTGAACTCCCACAGGAACTCCGAGCCGGGGGCGAAGCCGGCCCGCAGCATCGCGGCGTGCGCCTCGGGGTCGCCGTTCTCGGCGTACTTCGGGTAGTTGCGCAGCGCCACCGGCAGGTAGACCAGCGCGTTCGGGCCATTGTCCGGCGGCCAGTACGTGCCTTCCGCGTCGACGCCGCCGTCGTACAGCTCGGGGTGGTTCTCCAGCGCCCAGCGCACCAGCTGGCCGCCGTTGGAGATGCCCGCCGCGTACGTCCTGCGCAGCGGCTTGCGGTAGTGGCGGGCGACGGTGGCCTTGGCGGCGACGGTGATCTGGGTCATCCGGTGGTACCACTCGACGTAGGCGTCGCCTGGCCGCCTGCCGTCCTTGTAGAACTCCGTGCCGCCGTTGCCCTTGTCGGTCGAGGCGTAGGCGTAGCCCTTGGCCAGCACGAAGTCGGCGATCGTGAAGTCGTTGGCGTACTGGCGGCGGTTGCCCGGCGCCCCCGCGACGACCAGGCCGCCGTTCCAGCGTTGCGGGAGGCGGATCACGAACTGGGAGTCGTGGTTCCAGCCGTGGGTGGGGTTGCTCGTGGAGTCGTCACGGAAATAGCCGTCGATCTGGATGCCCGGCACCCCGCTGGGGTTGCGGGTGCCCGCGGAGTGCAGCCCCTGCCAGTCGGCGGCGTCGGTGTGGCCCGACGCGACCGTACCGGCGGTGGTGAGGTCGTCCAGGCAGGCGGCGACCTGGTGCTGCGCGCCCGGAACGTGGATCTTGCCCATGCGGGGGCAGTGCGCCTCCGCCTGCGCGGGCGACGCCACCGGCACCAGAGGGATCGCCACGAGCGAGGCCATCAGGGCCGAGAAGAGAGTGGATCTGCGGAGAAGGGACATGTGCGACTCCCTGGGGGGAACGGAACTCGGCGGTCGGGCCGGACGCCATGCGCGCCGGTGCCCCTTGCTCCGGCGTTCTGTGGTCGCGGCCCCCACCGCTTCCGGTCCAGCGAGCCGACCGGTCTGGCTCATGGTGCTATGCGGATGTTCGGGTCGATCGATCACGAAAGTTACTAAGCGCATAGTCAGGTGCGGACGGTGACTTGTCAACCGGTGAATTCCGCCGCGGACCTACTCCTTGGGCCTGGCGACCAACTGCAGCGCGAGGTCGGCGTAGAACTCACCGAGCTGCTCGGGCGAGTCGGGCCCGTCGAGCCGGTACCAGCGGACGAGGTCGATGCTCAGCGAGAGCATCGCGCGCGTCACCCGCTTGACGTCCACCTGCGCGAACGTCCCGTCGGCCACCCCGCGCGCGACGGCGTCGCGGAAGTAGCCGTTGGTCTCGTGTCGCAGTTCCACGATCTCGCCGTAGTGCTCGGCCTTGAGGGCGTTCAGCTCCAGCTGGCAGACCCGCGCGGCCACGTGGTGGCGGGCGTGCCACACGGTGTACGCCGCCACGATGGCGCGCAACCGCTCCGCCGCTCCCTCCACCGCCAGGATGGACGGGTCGCGTACGTGTGCCAGGACCCGCTCGTGTCCGATCCGGACGATCTCGAACAGGACGAGTTCCTTCGAGGGGAAGTGCACGTAGAGCGCGGCCGGGCTGAGGCCGACCCCGTCGGCGATGTCGCGCGTGGTCGTGGCGTGGAACCCGTTCGCGGCGAAGCAGCGCACCGCCGACGACAGCAGCCGGCGCTGCACCTCCCCCAGGTCAGCCCGCCACAACTCGGGCGAGTGGTCCCGCAGCCGGGGATCGTCCACCAGGTCCTGTGCGGTGAACCGGGCCTGCCGTCTGGCCATCCGCGCCCCTTCGCCTCAGATTCGCCTCAGAAATGCCGCCCGCGTCCCGGGGCCTGGCACGAGCATTCTACGAGTGACTATGCGCTTAGCCACCTCACGTACGGCGAGTCCAGCGGGCCGGAGGCACGCAGTGCGGCGCCCAGCCCGAGGGGTTTCCCAAAAAGCTTGTCCCTGTGAACGCACGGAAAGCTTGCACGTTCCAGACCCGCGACAAAGCCCCCTGAATACACGGAAAGCTTGCACCTTCCAGACCGGTCACAGACAACGAGCGGAAAGCCCACAAACCGCCGAATCAGGGGGATTTGTCGGCGGGCGGGGCGAGCCGGGTGAGTTCGTCCAGCGCCGTGATGAGGCCGGCGATCCCGTCGAGTGCGGAGAAGGCGTGTTCGGCGCCGGCCGGGTCGACGCCTTCGAACAGTTCCAGCCCGATGAAGGCGGCGGAGAGCGCCTTGGCCAGTCCGGCGACGTCGACGAGCCCGGACAGCGGGCTGCCGGCCAGCACGCGGCCGAGCACCTGCTCGATCTCCTCCGTCCACAGCGCGAGCCCGGCGGCGGTGGCGGGCGCCAGCCGGGGCTGCGTCTGCACCCCGGCCAGCAGCTGGGCCAGTACGGCGACGTGCCCGCCGGCCCGTTCGGTGGTGTGCAGTTCCCGGCCCAGCGCGAGGAGTTCGTCCAGGGTGCCTATCTCGCGCAGGCGGTCGCGGTAGACGGCGACCCGTTGTTCTGCGCCGTGGCGGCAGGCGGCGGCGAGCAGTTCGTCGACGCTGCCGAAGTGGTAGAAGACCAGCGCCTGGTTGACCCCCGCGGCGGCGGCGACGGCGCGCGCGGAGGTTCCGGCGATGCCCTGCTCGACGAGCGTCGTGAGCGCGCCTTCGAGCAGTTTCGTCCGCGTGTCGTTACTCATGCCCGCGCCTCCTCGCGGACGGGCCGCAGGTCGGTGCGCACCCCGTGGGCTGCCACGTCGACGTGCTCGGCCTGGAAGGTGCCCTCGTAGCCGAAGAGCGGGCCGAAGTAGCGGTTGGAGACGGTGACCCGGACGCGGAAGCACCGCGCCTCGTCGTCGTACGACTCGCGGACCACGGCGTCGCCCCTGATGAGGGCGGGCACACGGGTGTTCACGGGTCCTTCGCGGAAACGCTGTTCGCCGGAGCGGATGACCAGGGCTCCCTCCGGGTCGGCGTGCACGTGCAGGTCGGTGGCGAGGTGCTGGTGCGTGCCGAGGTAGTCGACGATGCAGCCGCGTTCCCGGCTGAAGATCATCGTCGCGTCGAACCGCTGGGGACGGCCGGGGAAGGCGAACGTCCTGACGAAGGTGACGGTCTCGCGGCCGAAGGAGTCGCGGTAGGGGGCGTTCTCGATGGTGAAGGGGATGTCGCGGCCGCTGCGCGGCACCAGGATGTGCCGTGTGCCGCCCAACGCCAGGAACGGCCGCAGCCAGGTGCCTCCGTGCCAGACGCGATCCATCACGCCGCGGCCGACGCAGGCCTCGCCGCTGCCGAGGCCGACGGAGAAGCGCCGCTGGATGCGCGGGTGGAGCCGGTCGAAGTCGGCGCCGAGGGCCCGCTGGAAGATCGAGGTCATGACCACCTCAGGGAGTTCAGGAGGACGGGCGGGGTGGCGTCCGCGCGTCCGGGCGGGCGGCGCAGACAGCGCCGGGCCGCCGGAGTGTCACGCGACGGCGGCAGCCAGAGCGCGGCGATCGCCACCGGTACGGCGGCCACGGGCGCCACCAGCGCGGCCACCCCGATGGCCAGCGCGCGTGCCGCCACGTCGGCGAGCGCGTACCGCAGGGACCTTTCGGGCGTGATGCCGCGCTCGCACCACAACCGCAGCCGGTCGAACGACCAGGCGGTGGCCCACCCCATGAGCGGCCGCAGGACGAGGCGGTCGGCGATCCGGCCGAGGCGCCCCCAGCGCGGCTCGTAGTCGTAGCCGGTGAGGAACCGGACGCCGTCCCCGGTCGGGAGGTAGCGCCAGTAGCCGCGGCCTTCCGCGATCAGGGAGAGCGGGCTCGCGGAGGCGAAGCGGAGAGCCGAGGTGCGGGTGCCGTCTGGGCGCCGCTTCTCGCCCGCCGCGATGCCCGTGCCCGAGACGAGGAGGCCCGGCAGGAGGCGGACTCCGTACCTGAACCGCTGCGGCTCCCCCTCCGCGCGGGCCAGGTGGTCGATGTGAGTGAAGCGCAGGTCCCAGCGCCGGTGGTGCGCCGGATCCTGGGTGCGGTGCCAGAGCAGGTCCAGCTCGGCTCGTATGCGTGCCTCGATGTACAGCTGCATGTGCCGTCCTCTCGCGGCATCCTGTTTGAGCGATCGCTCAAGTGTACGTTTGGGCAGCCGCTCAACAAGTTCCTCGGCCAGATCAGCAGCGGCGGCCACGGCGGCCCGCTCGCCACGGGCAGCCGCGACGATTGGGGCAACTGCGGCTGACAGCGCGGCGCGAACCGGGTCGTGGCTCAGCCGGCGGAGACGAGCCCGACCCGGTAGGCGAGGACGACCGCCTGCACGCGGTCGCGCAGGTCGAGTTTGGTCAGGATCCGCGACACGTACGTCTTCACGGTCTCGACGGTGATGGACAGTTCGGCGGCGATCTCCGCGTTCGAGAGGCCGGCGGCGATCTGCACGAGCACCTCCAGCTCACGGGGCGTCAGCGCGCGTACGACCTCCTGCCGGGCCGGGTTGGCGGTGTCGGCGGGGCGCAGGCGGCCGGCGTAGTGGCCGATGAGGGTGCGGGTGACGGCGGGGGCCAGCAGGGACTCGCCGCCGACGATCGTCCGCACGCCGTTGACCAGCTCCGCCGGCCTGGTGTCCTTGAGCAGGAAGCCGGCCGCCCCGGCCCTGAGCGCTTCGTAGACGTACTCGTCGACGTTGAAGGTGGTGACGACCAGCACTTTCACCGGGTTGGCGACGCCGGGCCCGGCCAGTTGCCTGGTGGCCTCGATGCCGTCGAGGCCGGGCATCCGGATGTCCATCACGACGATGTCCGGGCGCAGCCGCCGCGCCGCCTCCACCGCCGCGCGGCCGTCGGCGGCCTCCCCGACCACCTCCATGTCGGGCTGGGCGGAGAAGATGGTGACGTAGCCGGTCCGTACGAGCTCCTGGTCCTCGCAGATGAGCACCCTGATCGGCGTGTCGGTCATGCCCGGCTCCTCACGGGGGTGGAGGCGGGGACCGAAGCGGGGATGGAGGCGCGGACGCTGAAGCCGCCACCGGGCGCGCCCGCGGCGACCAGGTCGCCATCGAGCGCGCGCAGCCTGCGGCGCAGCCCCTCAAGGCCGCGCCCGCCCGAGGGCACGGCGGGCGCCGCGCCGGCAGGCCCGTCGCCGGCGGGCCCGTCGCTGGTCACCTCGATGGTGATGCGTTCGGGGTCGTGGTGCACCGTGACCCGGGTGGGCCGTCCCGCCGCGTGTTTCATCGCGTTGGTGAGCGCCTCCTGAACCACCCGGTAGGCGGCCAGCTCGACGTCCGCGGGCCGGGGCCGCGCCTCGCCGTGCTCGGCCAGCTCGACGGGCTGGCCGGACGCGCGGGCCTGCTCGACCAGCTCGCCGATCCCGCCCAGCGCCGGCGTACGGCCGTCGGCGGCGTCCGGCTCGCCGGTCGCCTCCAGCACGCCGAGCAGGTGCCGCAGCTCCGTGAGAGCCCGCCGCCCGGTGTCTCCGATGGAGGCGAGCCCGGCCTCGGCCCGGTCGGGCGCCGCGGCGACCACGAGCCCTGCCGCGTCGGCCTGGACCACCATGGCGGTCACATGATGAGTGACCACGTCGTGCAGTTCGCGGGCGATGCGGGCCCGTTCGGACGCCTTGGCCATGTCCGCGGCGAGCCGCCGGCGCTCGGCCTCCTCCGCCTGCCGGCGGCGCATCCCCGCGCCGGCCATCCAGACCACCACCAGGATCAGGAAGAAGGCGAGGAAGTCCTGGGCTCGATTGGGCGATCCGAGATGGTCCAGGACGACCGCGAGCACGACGTAGCCGGCGCCGGCCGCCGCGGCGAGTCCGTGACGGAACCGCCTCTGGTGGGCTCCGGCCGCGTACACCGCCAGATACAGCCCGATGCTGGCGAACGTCGGCGGGTAGGACAGGGCCTGGTGCACGGCGAAGGCGGCGCCGACGACCACCAGACAGGCCGCGGGCCAGCGGCGGCGCACGGCCAGCGGCGCGGACTGGGCGAGGACCAGCGCCATGGCCGGCACGTCCGCCGGGCGCGCGGGCAGGTCGCCGAGCTGCGCCGAGATGACGGACAACGTCGGCACGAACGCCAGCGAGGTGAGCAGCGCCGCGAGGGCGCCGTCCTTGGCGAGCGTGGAACGAGCACGCCAGGAGCCCGGCCAGGACCGGACGACGCCCGGGACGTTCGCGAACATCCGGCAAGACTAACCACTGCGTCCAGGTCCGGTGCTCGGAAAGGATGGGGGACCTGCGGCCGGGGCAGGTGCTGTCCCCAGGCCGGGAGCTGGTTGACTTGGGGCCATGCGCACTGTCGAACCCCAGGTCTTCATCGTCGCCCGTCCGTCGCTCGACTACGACGAGCTGGCCCGCTATCTCGCGGAGGTCGGCGGCGAGAGCTGGCTGGAGCGGCTCGACCGCGGCGACCTCGACGCCCAGAACCTCGCCGAGTTCGCCGGCCGGCTCTGCTACCGCTCCTTCGAACCCGGGCTCAATCCCAACGTGGTCCGGATCAGGAAGGAGCAGGACGAATACCTGCGTAACATCCTGGCCAGCGCGCACGGCTCCGTCCTCGAGCACATCAGCTTCAGCTTCGTGCTGCACAACGTGAGCCGCGTTCTCACCCACGAGCTCGTCAGGCACCGTCCCGGCGTGGCGATCTCCCAGGAGTCGCTGCGCTTCGTCCGTCTGGACGAGCTGCCCTTCTGGTTCCCCGAGTGGGCGCGGGAGGACGACGAGCTGATGAAGCGGGCCACGACCATGCTGGAGCAGATGGAGCAGTTCCAGCGGTGGATGGCCGAGCACTTCGGGCTCGACGAGGAGGGCGTGCCGTTCTCGGAGAAGAAGCACCGCACGTCCTTCATGCGGCGCTTCGCCCCGGAGGGTGTGGCGACCGGCCTGGTGTGGACGGCCAACGTGCGCACGCTGCGGCACACGCTCGAGGCCCGCACCGCCGCCGGGGCGGAGGAGGAGATCCGCCTGCTGTTCCAGCGCATCGGCGAGCTCGTACGCGAGGAGGCGCCCGCCCTGTTCGGCGACTACGTGGTGGAGGACGGAGCCTGGGTGCCGGGCTGGCGCAAGGTGTGACCATGCGGGCGCTCCCCCGGCTTCACGAAAGCTTCACGGTCCGGCGTGTACGCACCACACGATGCTCTGGTGGACTGTCGGATATGGCCGGTGTGGTGCGTGCGGCTCCCCCTGAGGCACAGGCCCTTCCGGTGACCGATGGCAGGGACGAGCATGATTACACAACGCATTCTGGTCGTTGACGACGAGCCCAAGATCCGGATGACGCTCCGCGGCTATCTGGAGGCGGACGGCTTCGAGGTCCTGGAGGCTCCGGACGGGCCGCTGGGCCTCGCCGCGGTCGCCCGTGAACAGCCCGACCTGGTCGTGCTCGACGTGATGTTGCCCGGACTCGACGGGTTCGAGGTGCTGCGCCGGATCCGGGCGACCAGCCAGGTGCCGGTGATCCTGCTCACCGCCAGGACGGAGGAGGTCGACCGGATCATCGGCTTCACCGCGGGCAGCGACGACTACGTCACCAAGCCGTTCAGCGCCCGCGAGCTCGCGCTGCGGGCGCGGGCCATCCTGCGCCGCGCCGAGATTCCCGGTCAGGCCGCCGAGGACCGGTCCCTGCGCTTCGACGGCCTGGTCATCGACCCGGACACCCGTACGGTCACCGTCGGGGCCGACCGCACGCCGGAGTTGTCCGCGCTCGACTTCGACCTGCTGGTGGCGCTGGCCCAGGCGCCGGGCCGGGTGTTCACCCGCCGCGGGCTCATCGAGCACGTGTGGGGCAACGACTTCTTCGGCGACGAACGCGTGGTCGACGTTCACGTCCGCACGTTGCGGCGGGCGCTCGGCGACGACGCGAGCACTCCCCGGTTCGTGGGCACGGTGCGCGCCATCGGCTACCGCTTCCTCGCCCGTCCCGCCGGATGACTCCCGCGAGGGAGAGGACGGCCCGCTTGCTGCACCGCGTCGTCCGCCGGCTGCCGCCGCTGTCGCTGACCGTCCGCCTGGTGCTGTCCCACCTGGCGGTCCTGGTCGTGGCGCTCACGGCGATGAACGTCGTCGCCAGCATCGTCGACGGCCCCGCCGGTCAAACCTCCGACGCCGGGGGCAGCGACCTCGACAGGCTGCTGGCCGCGCTGGCCGCGCGGCGGGACGGGGAGGTGGATCTCGAACTGCTCTGGCCGGCGCTGGCCGCCGGCATGACGGCGGCGCTGCTGCTGTCCTTCGTCTTCTCCCGGTTCCTGCTCCGGCCGCTGCGCCAGGTCAGGGCCGCGACCCACCGCCTGGCCGGCGGTGACTACGACGGCGTCCTCGACGTCCCTCGCGAGCCGGGGCTCGCCGCGCTGGTCGAGGACGTCAACCGGCTGGCCGCGGGGCTGGCCGACGTCGAACGGCGCCGCGCCCGCCTGGTCTCGGAGATCGCCCACGAGATGCGTACGCCCATCACCATCCTCAGCGGCCAGATCGAGGGCATGGCCGACGGCATCTTCACCCGCGACGACGCCATGTTCGCCTCTCTCACCGACGACCTGGCCCGGTTGCGGCGTCTCGCGGACGACCTGTCCAACCTGTCCAGGACCGAGGAAGGGGCGTTCGCCCTCCAGGTCACGCCCACCGACGTGGTGGCCCTGGCCGAGCGGACCGCCGAACGGCTGCGCCCGCAGTTCGACGACGGCCAGGTGGCGCTCGCCGTCGTCCCCCGGCCCCCGGTCACGGCCGTGCTCGACCCTGGCCGCGTCACCCAGATCCTGGTCAACCTGATGGGCAACGCCCTGCGTGCCTGCGGTGCCGGCGGCCGGGTGTCGGTCACCGTGCGCACCGGCCAGGCGCCCGCGCCCTACGTCGAGATCGCCGTCGAGGACGACGGCATCGGCATCGACGAGCACGACCTCACGCGCATCTTCAACCGTTTCGAGCGGGTGGAGCATCCCGGCCGCCCGGCCCCCGCGGGCGGCAGCGGCATCGGCCTGACGATCGCCCGCGGGATCGCGCGCGCCCACGGCGGCGACCTCACGGCCACCTCACGCGGCCTGGGCCATGGGGCGGCCTTCACCGTCCGGCTTCCGCTGCGGCAGGACCCGCCGGCTTCACGGTAGCTTCACGGTCCGCGTCGTAGGGGCCACACCGCGTTCCGGTTGCATTCCGGACATGGACGGTATTCATGAACACCATGCCGGCGCGGAGCCGTCGTGAGAGCGGTGGCGGCGCTGCTGTGCTCCCTCGTCGTCGTGTGGGCCGTGGCGGCCCCCGCGTTCGCCGACGGGGCGCTCGACGGCGGTGACATTCATGTCGCGCAGTCCCTCGGCGACCGCGAGCTGACCGTGGTGATCCGCCGGGTGGAGCCGGTGCCGGGCCCGGTGCACGTGGACGTGGTCACGCACGCGGGCAGCCCGCCCGGCTCACTGGCGCTGCGGCTCAGCAAGGACGGCCGGCAGAGCGGCGCGACCTCCGTACGGCTCGGCGCTCAGCCGGGCTTCCACCGCGCCGGCCCGCTCCAGGTGTCGGGCGCCGGCCTGTGGGAGCTGGCGATCGACGACGGCACGCGGATCGCGACGATCCCGTTCGTCGTGCCCGCACAGGTGCTGTCGCCGCTGGAGAAGGCGACGAACGCGGGATTCGTCGGCGCGGGTGTCCTGATGATCGTGACGCTCGTGGTCGCGGTCCGCCGGCCGGGCATGGTCGCGCTGGTGCCCGCCTCCGGCGCGGTGGCGGCGCTGGCCGTGGCGGTGACGGCGGTGACCCTGTCGTGGAGCGCGCCGCCGCTCCCGCCGCCGGGCTCCGTGCTGGACCCGACCGCCGGCAACATCACCGATCCGTACGGCGCCGCGCGGCTGGCCCCGGTGGACGGCTCGGTGAACGGCTCGCGCCCGCCGGTGAACCTGGTCGCGGACACGCGCGACGGAGAGCTGCGGCTGGCGCTGACCGACGGCTCGACCGGGCACCCCGTCGACGACCTGCTGGTGCACGACAGCGCGCTGATCCACCTGGTCGTCGTGTCTCCCGCGGGCGGGCTCCGGCATCTTCACCCGGTCCGTGTGGCGCCCGGTGACTACCGGGTGACGTTCGCCGCGCCGGAGAAGGGCCGCTACGCGGTCATAGCCGAGGTCGCCCGGCGCGGTGGCGGCAGGCAGCAGCTCCGCACCACGATCGCCCTCGACGCGGCGGGCGGCGCGGCGCCGGCCACGGAGAACGTCCGTGTGGACCGCCGCATCGCCCCCGCGGGATCGCCCAGCACCTTCAACGCGCGGTTCGGCACGCGGGACCTGCAGCCCTGGCTGGGCATGGCCGGCCACATGATCGTCGCCGGGCCCGTTACCTCCGAGATCGCGGACGCGCCGATCTGGGCCCACGTTCACGCGATGGTGCCGGACCGGCGGAACCAGCCGGACGAGAGCGTCGCCGCGTTCGGCCCCGACGTGCCGTTCACCTACACCTTTCCGCTGCCCGGCCGCTATCTCGTGTGGGTGCAGGCCGAGCGCGGCTACGCGGTGCGGACCACGTCCATGACCGTGGAGGTTCCCGAGTCAGGAAGGCCCTCATGATGAGCACGAAGGTCAAGTTCGTCCTGCCGGCGGTGGTCGTGGCGTTGATCGCGGCAGCCCTGCTGGTCGTCCCGCCCTGGCTGACCGGCGCCGGTGGCACCACGATGACGGCCTCCACCGCCGCGTACACCGTGCGGTTGTCCACCGACGGTCCGCGCGAGGGCCCCAACACGTTCGACCTCGACGTCACGACCAGGGACGGTGCACCCGCCGACCTGGACGACGTGACCCTCCAGCCCGTGATGCCCCAGATGGGCCACGCGTACCCGCCTGTCACGGCCGTACGGACCGGTCCCGGCCGCTACCGCGCGAAGGACACCGTGCTGGCGATGACCGGCTACTGGCAGATCAACGTCACGCTGCGCGGCGCGAACGACGTCCAGCACGCCGCCTTCACCCTCCTGGTCTCGTGAAAGGACCACACATGGACATCGGCATGACCAGTGCTCCGACGACCCGCAGGCCGGAAGCCGGCTCGAAAGGGCTGCCCGCGGCGGCCTTCGTCCTCGGCGGTGCGATGTTGTCGCTGACCGGGATGGTCTGGGACATCCAATGGCATTACGACGTCGGGCCCGACACCTTCTTCACCGCGCCGCATCTCGTACTGTATTCCGGCAGCGCGATCGCCGGCATCGCCAGCCTGGCCGTGGTGCTGGCGACCACCATGGCCGAGCGGCGTGGACGCCCGGTCGACCCTGCCGTCGGCGGCGCCGCGGTCGGCGTGTTCGGCCGTACGTTCGCCGCTCCGATCGGCTACCTGGTCTCGGGCGTCGGCGCCGCACTGTTCCTGGTCTACGGCCTGCTCGACGAGTGGTGGCATGGCCTGTACGGCTTCGACGCGGTGATCGAATCCCCTCCGCACATCGGATTCCTGCTGGCCATCACGTTGACCATGGCCGGAGCGGTGATGGTGTCCGCCGCCGCCCTCGACCGGAGATGGGGTGGGATCACCGCGGTCATCGGGCTCGCCCTGCTCCTCGGGTTCGGCTCGATCGTGGTCGAGGGGCTGACCGCCTTCGGCGTGTCCGTGGTCGATCTGCGTACGGCCGGGATGGCCTTCCTGTCGGTACTGGTTCTCGTCGTGGGCGCCCGCCTGACCGGACGGGCGGCCGGCGCGATCGGCATCTCCTTGATCCTGGTCGCGCTCCAGGCGGCCTTCTGGTGGTTCTGCCCGTGGGCCACCCGGGTGTACGCGGACGCGATCGCCCAGCCGTTCCGCGACGTCCCGAGCGACGTGCCGGTGGGGCCCGCCCTGATCCCGATGATACTCCTGCCGGTCGCGGCCGTGATGGGGCCGGTGATGGCCCGCGCCGACGACGGGCGGGCCGTGGGCTCCGCCATGGTCACGGGTGGCATAGGAGGGCTCGTCGTCACCGTCGCGGTGGCCGGGCAGTCCGCGCTGCTCCTGGGCGGCGACACACTCGGCGAGCTCCCCGTGCTGGTGGCGACGGCTGCCGTCGGCACGGCGCTCGGCGTGGCCGCCGGTTTCCTCGGTGTCCGCTTCGCCGAGATCCTGCGGTCCCTCACTCCTGCCGTGGAAGGGCGGTAACGCCATGCGGAAGATCTCTCTCGTGTTGCTCGGCGTCTTCGGGCTCCTGCTCACCTTGACAGCAACGGCACAGGCTGAAGAGCCGGTGAAGGCCGTACACACCGAACAGGTGCAGGCCGGGCCCTACCGGGTCACCGTCGGATTCAGCGTGTGGCCGCTGAAAGCCATGCAGTCGCTCGACTTCACGTTCATGCCCGAGGGCGGCATCAAGGGCAAGGGCGGCACGCTCACCGTGACCGGCCCCGACGGCGCCGGCGAGGACATGCCCCTCGTCCGCCACCCTCGCCGGCGCGACGTGTGGGGCCTGGACGTCGAGTCGCTGGACCTGCAGGGCACCTGGTCATTCCGGTTCGCCATCGACGGCCCGGAGGGGCGGGGAACGGGCGAGCTCAAGCTCAACCTGCTGGAGCAGCCCGGTCCGCCACTGGCGATCAGCTGGACCATCAGCTCAGGACCGCTGATCGGCCTGGTCGCCCTGATCGTCGTCGGCTGGCGGCGCGTCCGCCCGCGGGCGTCCTGACAACGCGCGGTGCACGCGGAGCGTCTGTCCGCGTGCACCGCGCTCGCCCAGGTGTCAGCCGAGAGAGGTGACGACGCCGGCCAGCACGTCGGGCATGGAGAAGAACGGCGAGTGGGAGGCGTCGAGCGTGACCACGGACGTCGGGTTGTCAGGGAAGGCCGCGTCGGCCTCGGCGACGAACGTCGCCTGCACGGCCGGGGTGATCGCCCTGTCCTTGGTGCAGGTGACGTACGTCCGGCGCACCGAACCCCAGCCGTCGCGGGTCAGGGGGGTCGTGCCGACCATGACGCCGGCCGGACCGTCCGGCGTCAGCAGGCCGGTGGCGGCGTCGGCGAGGGCACGATCGACGTCACCGTAGAACGCCTCGTAGAGCTGCCGGCGGTAGACCGGGTCGCCCGTGGCGAAGTCCAGCCGGATCGCCCCGATCCGGGCGGGGTCGCCCTGCACCAGCGGCACGACCAGCCCGTCGGCGGCCTCCGGCATCTCCGAGTACGCCGCCGCCGGCACGCCGGACGCCGGCATGTACGCGGCCACGTACACCGCGTGCGCGACCAGTTCGGGCTGCTGCTGGGCCACTCGCGTCAGTACGGGACCGGCCGCGCTGTGGGCCACCACCGTGACCGGCTCACCGCCGCCGATCTGCTTGATCTGCGAGGTCAGTAACGCGGCCGCGTCGTCGAGGGTCACGTTCGCGACGGGCGAGACCTCCGTACCGACGGCCTCGGGGTCGTAGGGCTGTTCGGTGAACCAGCGGGGCCGGCGGGCATACAGCCCGTGCCCCGCCATGTCCACCGCGACGGCCAGGCGGCCGGCGGCCACCACGTGGGGGACGACTTCGCTCCAGCACCAGGATCCGTGCCAGAAACCATGAACGAACAGCAGCGGGGTGGCCGAGGGCATAGAAGGCTCCCTGATTGACGGATACGACGTTCTCTGTGCCGGCGGGACGCTCGCACGGGATTCAGGGCGCGAGCCTGACGGGCAGGGCGCGGTACCCGTTCGAGACGAACGACTCCAGCGGCAGCAGCTCACCGGGCTCGGCGGCCAGGGCGAGATCGGGGAAACGCTCGAACAGCGCGGGCAGCGCTATCCCGGCCTCCAGCCTGGCCAGCGGCGCGCCGACGCAGTGATGCACGCCGTAGCCGAAGGCCAGATGGTCCTTGACCGTGCGGGTGACGTCGAACCGGCCGGCGTCCGGCCCGTGCACGAGCGGGTCGCGCCCGGCGGCGCCGTAGCAGGCGAGGATGGCTTCGCCCGCGCGCAGCGTGACGCCGTCGCCGACGTCGATGTCCTCGACGGCGAAGCGCAGCGGCATGTTCGGCACGGGCGCCTGGTGGCGCAGCGTCTCCTCGATCGCGTCGTCCCAGGTGGCGCCCCCGCCGCGGACGCGGGCGAGCTGGCCCGGGTCGGTGAGCAGCGCGACGATCGTGTTGCCGAGCAGGTTGACGGTGGTCTCGTGGCCCGCGCTCACGAACAACGCCAGCGTGTCCACCAGCTCCTCCTCCGACAGCGGCGAGGTGTCGTCGCGCGCGGCGATCAGGGCGGAGGAGAGGTCGTCACCGGGCTGTTCGCGTTTCTCCGCCACCAGGTCCCTGAGGAGCCCCTGCAGGCGGGGAAAGGCGGCGGCGCTCTCCTCGGGCGCCTTGCCCACGTTGAACAGCAGGTCCACGCAGCGGGACACCTCCACGCGGGTGGCCTCGTCAGCGATGCCGAACAGCTCGCAGATCACCTTGATCGGCAGCTGGTAGGTGTAGCGGTCGCGTAAGTCGATGGGAGCGCCCGCAGGCAGGCCGGCCAGGTCGTCCAGCAGGTCACCGGTGATCGCCTCGATGCGTGGGCGCAGCGCGGTGACGCGGCGCGCAGTGAAGGCGCCGGCGATCAGCCCGCGCAACCGGCGATGGTCGGCCCCGTACGCCGTGAGCATGTTGCGCACGGCCACCCACGGGAACAGGGGCCAGTCCGCGGGGATCTCGCCCTTGATCCAGGCAGGCCAGTGCCGGCCGGCGTCCTTGGACACGCGTGGATCGACGAGCAGCCGCCTGAGCAGAGCCTGGTCGCTCACCGCCCAGGCCCGCACACCGCCAGGCATTTCGACGCGGGCGACCGGACCGAGCGCGCGAATGCGTTCGGCCTCGCCGAGGACGTCGCTACCGCTGGGATCGATGACGAAGGGATCGTTGTCCATGCTTTCCTCCGGAATTTCGGAAGCGGGCCGCACGGCCACGCCAGGAAGCCGGCCACGCCCAGCCTGTTGGAACGACATTCTGACGAACGTGCCGTTCATTCGGCCGGACGCTGTTTCGAGTAAACCCCGCGAATAGCGGCTTTCTGCCGGGCGTGTGACGCAGAACACTCCTGCCCTCGCCATACAACGCGGGAATCATGTGGCGCGTCCGACGGAGAACGTGAAGTTCTCATGAAACGGGAAAGGCACCGGGGCAACATGTTCTTTCGCGGGAAGAGACGCTTCACGCAAGCTTCACGGCGAGACCCGTGGATGACACACGATCCTTGAGTTCCATTGCGGAGCATAAGCCGGAAACGCGATTTCGAGAGGCTGGCTAATGGAACGCAGAAGTTTTCTCAGAACATCGGCCGCCGCGACGGGCGCCGCCGCGCTCGGATCGCTGGCGACGTCCGCGGCGTGGGCCGCGCCCGGACCGAAGCGCAAAGGGCCGCTGCGGGTCCAGATCCTGATGTTCGAAGGAGTGGAGGTGCAGGACTTCGCGGGCCCGCTCGAAGTGCTGGGTCTCGTGCAGTCCGGCGGCGGGCCGATGCGGGTCACCCTGGTGAAGCCGGGCGCGCCCGGCCAGGTGGTTTGCGCCCTCGGCCTCAAGGTCGACGTCGCGACGACCTGGAACCCGACGGCCGCCGACGTGCTCGTCGTGCCCGGTGGCGGGGGCCTGGACAACCGTCCCGGCATCAACACCCTGATCAAGGACAAGCAGGTCCTCGCGAACGTCGTACGGGCGTACAAGGCAGGGGTGATCATGACCGGCGTCTGCAGCGGAGTCATGCTGCTCTCGGCCGCGGGGCTGACCCGGGGCCGCCCGTGCACGACCCACAGCGCCTCCAAGGCCGCACTCGCCGCGCAAGGAGGGAAGGTCGTCAACGCCCGCGTCGTCGACGACGGCGACCTCATCACCTCCGGCGGGATCACCTCCGGTCTCGATCTGGGGCTCTGGCTGGTCACCCGCGAACTGGGCGCCGACATCAGCATCCAGGTCGAAGCCGCGATGGAGTACGAACAGCGCGGCGTGGTCTGGCGACGCTCCTGACAATGCGGCGGGCCAGGGCTGCGCGGCCCTCGGCCACCGTCTACCCGCCGACGGCGAGTGCGGCACCCGGCCATGGAGGGTTCGCCGGCCGCGGACGTCCATCGGGGCGGGCGACCTCCCAGGCGGCCTCGATCATCTCGAAGATCTCGTCCACCGCGGCCTGCGGATCGGCCACCTCACGGGCCAGCAGACTGGCGTCGATCACGAACCTGGCGATCGTCCGGCAGGCGGTCGTGGTCTGCGGCAGGCCGAGATCGCCGGCGATGGCCGTCGCCAGCGACTCCGCGTGGCGCAGCCTCATCGACTCCTCGTGCTGCCGCAGGGCGGGGGTTTCGTCGATCATGCGCCAGATCGGGGCGGCTCCGTCGGCCGTGCAATGCCGCACCAGGGCGTGGACCTCGTGGCGCAGGGCCGGGATGAGCGGCTCATGAGGCGCCCGGCCGGTGACCGCCTGCGTGAGGCGTTGCTCGAAGTTCTCGTCCTGCTCGAACACCAGGGCCTCTTTCGAGGCGAAGTGGGAGAAGACCGTGGTGACGGCCACGTCGGCCTCGGCGGCCACGTCACGGATGCCCACC
Organism: Nonomuraea mesophila; assembly: GCF_004352805.1. Lineage (NCBI taxonomy): Bacteria > Bacillati > Actinomycetota > Actinomycetes > Streptosporangiales > Streptosporangiaceae > Nonomuraea > Nonomuraea mesophila. The sequence goes on along the minus strand of NZ_SMLD01000041.1, from coordinate 37,136 downwards.
GCGTCGTAACCGCGCTCCAGGAACAGCCGCAGGGCGGTGTCGGCGATCTTGTTGCGAGTCGCGGCCTTCTTACGCTCACGGCGTCCGGGCGGCACGGTCATGCCATGACACTACCAGGCACAAAACCAGAACCGTTTTGAAACACTAACCGTTAGTGCTACGGTCCTCTGCATGAAGAAAGTGAGCTTCGCCGAGTTCGGCGGTCCGGAGGTCCTGGAAGTCGTGGACGCCGAGGAGCCCCACGCGGGCCCCGGCCAGGTGCGCATCGCCGTGCGGGCAGCGGGTGTGAACCCCGCTGACTGGAGGGTTCGTCAAGGCCAGGTGCTGAAGGCCCACCCGGTCGAGCTGCCCTCCGGCGTCGGGATCGACGCCTCAGGAGTGGTGGACGAGGTCGGCGAGGGCGTCGAAGAGGTCAAGGCCGGCGACCACGTGTTCGGCGAAGGGTCGAGCACTTACGCCGAGTTCGCCGTGCTGTCGGCCTGGGCCCGCATGCCCGAGGGCCTGTCGTTCGAGGAGGCGGCCGGTTACCCCGCCGTGGTGGAGACCGCGCTGCGCATCATCGGCCAGGTTGGGGTGCGGGCAGGGCAGACCCTGCTGGTCAGCGGTGCGTCCGGAGGTGTCGGGTCGGCGGTGCTGCAGATCGCCCGCGAACGCGGCATCAAGGTGATCGGCACGGCTGGGGCCGCGAACCAGGACTATCTGCGGGGCCTGGGCGCCCTCGCCACGACGTACGGCGAAGGCTGGGTCGAGCGGGTGCGGCGGCTCGGCCCCGTCGACGCAGCCCTCGACCTGGCCGGTACCGGCGTGATCCGCGAGCTTGTCGAGCTGACCGGGGACCCGGGAAAGGTGGTCTCCATCGCCGATCTCGGCGCACCGGAGCACGGGGTGCGGTTCGCCGGCGTGGCCGGCGACATGGACGACGCGCTCGCCGAGGCCGTTCGCCTCATCTCGCGGGGAAGGCTCCACATCCCCATCGCGAAGTCGTACACGCTCCACGAGGCCGCGCAGGCGCACATCGACAGCCACGCCGGCCACACGCGCGGCCGCCGGGTCGTCATCGTGTGAGCGATCCGCCCCACCGCCCACGGCGGGATCAGCCGGGCGCCACCGGCTGCCTGAGCACCGTCCTGGGCCGTGGATCGGTGAACTCGGTCAGGTAGACCTCGTGGTGCGGGCCGTTGGGCACCAGACCGTGCTCGGCCATGAACGCCTCCATCACGTCGAGAGACGCCTTCTCCTCGCTGTAGGGCCCCTCGTGGAGCAGTTCCACGCACTCGCCCTCGGTGAAGGTGACGACCTGCACGCGGTCGACGGCCGCTCCGGACGCGCGGGCCCGCTCGCGCGCCGCCTCGGCCGTCCCCGGCTCGGGCACACCGGGCAGCGGCAGCAGCAGGTGCCACCGCCACTGACCGCGCGGCACCTCCAGCGGCGACCGGGTAGCGTCCTCCACCCACCAGCGTCCCTCCAGCGGCCCCGCCGGACCGCCCATGGCGGAGGCCACGGCGTACAGGGCGCCGATGGCGGAGACGTGCTCGGCGCCGCCGGGCTCTCCCATGCCGGTGACGTTCAGGCAGGTGAAGGTCCGTAGTGGACCACTTTCGGTGTCACGGCTCCTCCAAGGGGATCATCAGGTGGGTGATCAGCCGGTCGGGCGAGGTGGTCGCCGGGTCCGACACGTACACCTCGCGGATCGGGCCGCGGACGGGGCAGTGCCGCTCCGCGCACCAGGACAGCAGCGCGTACGCGGTCAGCCCGATCTGGTCGTACGGGCCGACGTGCGTGGCGCGGGCGAACCGCCCGCCTGGCAGCACGTCCAGCTCGGCCCCCGCCACCCGCTCCTCGCTGACCAGAGCGACGGTGACGGTCACGGGCTCGCCGAAGTCGAGCGGGAACAGACCGATGAGCTCTGGTGCGGTGTCCGGCGGCCCGGCGCGCAGTAGACCGGCGATGGCCGCCGAGGTGACCGCGCCGATCTCCGACGGATCCGCCGCCGCCGTCGTGACCACCGCCACCCGCCGCGCCGGTTCCGTGACCACCGTGACCGGAGGGGACGGCAGGCCCTCCGCCATGACGCGTTCCAGGGCGGCGAGCGTCGATCGGCGGCTGGCCAGCTCGGCTTCCAGCCGCTCGTGCACGTCTTCCAGGACGCCTGGCGTGCCGGACAACACCTGCGCGATGACGGCGAGCGGGACGTCGAGCGAGCGCAACAGCCCAATCGACAGCGCGTCGCGCGCCTGCTCGGGCCGGAAGTAGCGATAGCCGGTGTGCTCGTCGACGTACGCGGGCACCAGCAGGCCGAGCTGGTCGTAGTGCCGCAGCTGTTTGACGCTCAACCGGCTGAGCCTGGCGAACTGCCCGATCGGCAGCAGTCCCTCGTCCATGCCTCCAGCATGGTGTCTCCCTCTGGGGGAGGGTCCACCCGGGCGTGGTGAGCGACACTCGGCCGCCGTGCCGGCGGCGGCGGGGAGTAAGGTCGTCGGCGCGTCAACGACACCACCAGCGGGGCGAGCCGATGACCAGTACCGCGCAGGGCTCCGGGCCGAGGGCCGGGGGCCGGCTGCTGGTGCCCGCGTTGCTGTTCATCGCCCTGGTCGTGGCGGTGGTGGGCAGCCTGGGCGCGCCGCTGATCACCGAGGTGGCGGGCGAGTTCGGTGTCTCGCTGGCCGCCGCGCAGTGGACGCTCACCGCCCCGCTCCTGGTGGGTGCGGTGGCCACCCCCGTACTCGGGCGGCTCGGCGCGGGGCCGCTCAGGCGCCGGGTCATCATCGTCACGCTCGCCGTGGTGGTGACCGGCAGCCTGCTGACCGTGGTGCCGCCGTCGTTCGGCTGGCTGCTTGCCGGGCGGGTCGCCCAGGGCGCCGGGCTGGGCCTGCCCGCGCTGATGATGGGCGTGGCCCGCGATCACCTGCCGGGGCAGCGCTCGGGTGCGGCGATCGCGCTGCTGTCGGTGGCGTCCACCGTCGGCATCGGTGTCGGCTACCCCTTGGCGGGGTTCCTCACCTCCGTCGCCGGGATACGGGCGGCGTACGGGCTCGGCCTGCTGATCACGGCGACCGCCCTTGCCGCTGCCTGGCGGGCGGTGCCGCAACCGCCCCCGGGCCGGTCGGCGGCCGTCGACGTGCCCGCGGCCGCGCTCCTCAGCACCGGTCTCGTCGCCCTATCCCTGGCGATCAGCCAGACCACACTGTGGACGGGGTACCCGGTGGTCGCCGCCGCGCTGGCGGTCGCCGCGGCCGTCCTGCTCACCACCTGGGTGCGCCGCGAGCGCCGGTGCGCCGCCCCGCTGGTGGACCTCTCCCTGCTACGGCACCCCGCAGTGGCCGGCGCCAATGTGGTCATGCTCCTCGGCGGGGTCGGCATGTACCTTCTGCTGTCGCTGGTCACCCGCTATGTGCAGACGCCCGAACCGGCCGGGTACGGCTTCGGCCTGGACGTCTTCGTCGCCGGTCTGGTGCTCGTGCCGTTCTCGGTGCTCGGTTTCGTGGGCGGCAAACTGGTGCCCCGGTTGCGCGGGCGCTTGCCGACCATGACGGTCCTGGCCGGCGGGGGCGGGGCGGTCGTGGCGGCGCTCGCGGTGTTCGCGCTGGCCCGCGGCCACCTGTGGCCGGCGTTCGCGGTGATGGGCCTGCTCGGGCTGGGCGTCGGCGTCTTCTCCGCCGCGATGGCGGCCACGATCCTGGCCACCGTCCCGCCGGAGGAGACCTCCAGCGCGATGAGCGTCAACCAGGTGGTGCGCAGCGTCGGCTTCTCCATCGGCAGCGCCCTCGCCGGCCTGGTACTCGCCGCCCACACCGGCGCCGGCGCCACCTTCCCGGACGAGACCGGCTACACCACCGCCGCCTGGACGGGAACGGCCGCGATGGCGATCGCCATAGTCATCAGCCTCGCTTTACGACGCACCACCCCCGCACCCACGCCCTGACGCCGCCTTTTCTTCTCACAAAAGGCCCACAACACAGGCCCGCGGATACAACCCGAAAGCGCAAAACCCGAACGTACGTCGAGGACACACCGTCTACGGCGGGATCAGCGGGCCGAAGGCACGCAGTGCGGCGCCCGACCCGAGGGGTTTCCCAAAAGCCTTTCCACCCCTGACCAGACAAACACCGTCTACGGCGGGATCAGCGGGCCGAAGGCACGCAGTGCGGCGCCCGACCCGAGGGGTTTCCCGAAAGACTTTTTCACCCCTGACCGGACGAACAGCGCGCAACGGCGGCCCGGCACAACGCGGGCTGCGGCATGCTGGAGTCGGTGCCCGCTCGGACGGAGGCGTCATGTTGAGGATGCGCAAGACGACAGCGCTGCGGAAACCGCTGGAGCGTCTGCTGACGACCCGTGCGCGGCGAGTGCTCGACCTGGCCGCGCAGGAGGCGAGGGCGGAGGGGCACGACCGGGTCACCGGCGATCACCTGCTGGCGGGGCTGGCCCGGCTGGACGAGGGCGTGGCGGTCATCACGCTCCGCACGCTCGGCGTCGACCTGAGGGGCGAGCGCGCCACTGCGAGCGGCGAGGACATCGACCGTCTCACGGAGCTGGCCCGTCGTGAGGCGGCCTCGCTGGGTCACCGGTACGTCGGCACCGAGCACCTCCTGCTCGGCCTCCTCCATGGTGACGGCGCCGAGGCTCTGGGCGTCGGCCTGTCGCGGGCCCGCGAGCAGGTCGTCGAGGTTCTCCACGGCCACGGTCTCTAGGGGCGCCGCTCGGCGGAGGCGGGCCGTGGGGCTCGCGAAGCCCGGCGATCACGCCTGGTGGGGGGTCTCTGAGGTGGACTGAGTGGCCTGGCCTTCGATGATGCGGTCGAGCCAGTCGCCCAGCAGCCGGCTTTCGGAGGGGGTGAGGACCTTCAGGGTCTTGAGGGAGGCCTTGAGGGTGATGGCGCCGGCCACGATGTCGCTGCCGGTCTGTGCGGGGCCATCGGAGGGGGCGGGCTCGGTGATCGATCGGATGACGGCTTCGCGCACGATCCTGGCGGCTTCCATGTCGCGCTCGGCCTCCGGCATGGCGATCAGGGACAGCGTGGTGCCGCGTCCGGCCGCGTGGACCACGTGCGCCGCCCGTTCCTCGGGGACGCGCAGCCGGCCGGCCAGGGCGACACGGTGGACGAGGCCGGCGAGGATGTCGGCGGCCTGCTTGGCGCCTTCGGGCTCGGCGCCCGGTCGTGGGCTGCCGTAGATCAGGGCGTAGAGGGCGGGTTCGGCGAGGCCGAAGCCGACGTGCAGGTCCCAGCCGCGCCGCAGGTCCTCGACGGGGTCGCCGCTGGGGGTGATGCGGCGCTTCTCGGCGATGTAGGCGGCGAGTCCGCGGCTGGCGACGGCGTCGAGGAGCCCCTGCTTGTCGCCGAACAGCCGGTAGAGGATGGGCGCCTGCACGCCTGCGGCCTTGCAGACGGCCCTGGTCGAGACGGCGTCCCTGCCTTCGCGCGCGAGCAGGTCAGCCGCGGCGTCGAGGATCGCGTCCCGTTTGTTCGAGCTAGCCATGTATCGATGCTAACAGGCAACCACCTCTACCGATAAACCAACTGCTAACAACATCTTGTTATCGGCTTCGCGACAGTGTTAACGTGAAGCTGTTAGCAGTTGAGCAGGGGAGAGAGCTCATGGGTAGCGCAACACGTACCGCCATCGTCACCGGCGGTTCCCGGGGGATCGGCCGCGCCGTCGCGGCCAGGCTCGCCGCGGCGGGCCAGAACGTCGCGGTCGTCTACGCCTCCAACGCCAAGGAGGCGGACGCCGCCGTCGGCGAGATCGAGGCGGCCGGTGCCCTCGGCATCGCACTGCAGGCGGACGTGGCCGACGAGCAGCAGGTCGCCGACGCCTTCGACACCGTCGAGCGGCGCCTCGGCCCCGTCGACGTCCTCGTCAACGCGGCGGGCGTCATGGCGCTGCAGCCGGTCCGGGAGCTGGACCTGACCCAGCTCGACCGGCTGGTGCGCACCAACGTACGGGGCACGTTCGTCACGGCCAAGGAGGCCGCCCGCCGGATCCGCCCCGGCGGCGCCATCATCGCCTTCTCCACCAGCGTCACCCGCCTGCACCTGTCCACCTACGGCGCGTACGCAGCGACCAAGGGAGCGGTGGAGGCCCTCGTCCCGATCCTGGCCAAGGAGATGGGCGAGCGCGACGTCACGGTCAACGCGGTGGCGCCGGGCCCCACGGCCACGGAGCTGTTCTTCGAAGGCAAGTCACAGCAGGTCATCGACCGGATCGCCGGCCTGAGCCCGCTGAACAGGCTCGGCACTCCGGAGGACATCGCGGAGGTCGTCGCCTTCCTCGCCGGGCCCGGCCGCTGGATCAACGGCCAGGTCGTGTTCGCCAACGGCGGCGCGGCCTGACCCTTCCCAACCCAGCCACACCAGAAAGGGACGATCATGGAGACGCACACCACCACTGCCCTGCACGCCGTGGACCGGCCCCAGACCGGCCGTTTCGTCGCCTACACCGCCATCGCGGCCGTGGTGGCGGCGACGGCCGCCTACACCAGCACGGCCCTGGGCCTGGAGGCCTGGGTCATGTTCGCGGGCTGGGTGGCGTGGTTCACCCGGCCGACCTCGGTCCGCCTCGGCATCCACGCCGTCATCTGCCTGTGGCTCGGCATGGCGCTCGCCGTCGTGGGTCACACGATCGTCGGGCTGACCGCACCCTTCCTCGGCGCGGCGGCGCTGCCGCTCGGAGTGCTCGTGCTGGCCTCCGTCGCCGTCGGCCTGCGTACGACGCCCGTCGTCAACAACATGCTCGCCTGGTTCGTGGGGCTGGTCACCTTCTTCGCCGCGGAGCCCGAGCACACGCTCCCGGGGCTGCTCACGCTGATCGCCGGCACCGCTCTGGGGGCCGTCGCGGGCTTCACCTGCCAGAAGTTGCAGCACCGGTTCGCCACGTAGCCGCCCGGGCCGGGGGCGGAGCGCCGTCCCCGGTCCGGTGCGCCTGACCGACATGAAGGACATATCAGTCATGCTCCGCATCCCACGTACCGGCGCCACCGTCACCGCCCTGCTCTGCGCCCTAGCCGTACTGCCCGGCTGCGCCGCACCGGAAACCGGCGCCTCGCAGGCAAGCACCGCACCGGAGTCCGGCGCCCCGCAGGAGAGCAGCGCACCACAGAGCACCACGGCTTCGGTCACGCGCGGGCTGGTTCCCGGAGAGGTCACCGAGATCGCCCGTGGCCTGGCCATGCCGTGGGGGCTGGCGTTCCTCCCGGACGGCTCCGCCCTGGTGTCCGAACGGGCCTCGGGCCGGATCCTGCACGTCCGGCAGGGCCAGGACCCCGTGCCGATCGGTACGGTCCCCGGCGTCGAGGTCAGCTCCGAGGGCGGCCTCCTCGGGCTGGCCCTCTCGCCGGCCTTCGACGAGGACCGCACCGTGTACGCCTACGTCTCCGCCTCGCCCACCAACCGCGTCGTCACGCTGCGCCTCGCCCCCGACCTGCGCTCCCTGCGCCAGGAACGGGTGATCCTCGAAGGCATCGAGACCGCCGACCGCCACCACGGCGGGCGGCTGCGCTTCGGCCCCGACGGCAACCTGTGGATCGGCACCGGCGACGCCTTCTCCCCCGAGAACGCGGCCGACGACGACTCACTGAACGGCAAGATCCTGCGTGTGCGGCCCGACGGGTCCGTACCGCCGGACAACCCCTCGGGCACCGTCATCTACTCCAGCGGCCACCGCAACGTGCAGGGCATCGCGTTCGGCCCCGACGGCACCGCGTACGCCTCCGAACTCGGCCACCGCACCTGGGACGAGCTGAACGTGCTGCGCCCCGGACGCGACTACGGCTGGCCCGAGTCGGAAGGCCGGGACGGCTCCCACGGCGAACGCCCGATCTTCACCCTTCACCCCGACGACGCCTCGCCGTCCGGCATCGCCGTCGCGGGCGGAGCCGTGTGGATGGGCGCGCTCGGCGGGCAGCGGCTCTGGCGCCTGCCCGTGGACGGGCCCCGAGCGGACGGCGACCCCGTCGCCTACTTCGTCCAGAGCCACGGACGGATCCGCACGGTCGAACCGGCGCCCGACGGCGCCTTGTGGATCACGACCTCCAACACCGACGAGGCGACGTGGGGCGGCACCGACCCCCGGCCGGGCGACGACCGCATCCTGCGCGTCGAACTGGTCCGCCCCGGATCCTGACCCTTCACCCCGGAGAGCCGAACCGGTCCACCCCGGCTCCCGGCCCTCCACCCCGGAGAGCCGAACCGGTCCACCCATCCCAAGAACGGAGACCCACCATGTCCACCGTCCTCATCACCGGAGCCGCCACCGGCATCGGCAACCTCACCGCCCAGGCGCTCACCCGGGCCGGGCACACCGTGTGGGCCAGCATGCTGGACCCGTACGGACGCAACGACGCGCGCCGCCGGGAACTGCTCGACGTCACCGCGCAGTACGACGGAGCCCTGCGCATCATCGAACTCGACGTCACCTCGCAGGAGTCGGCCGACGCGGCCGTCGCGTCCGTCCTGCGGGACGGCGGCGACTTCGACGTCGTGATGCAGAACGCGGGCCACCTGTACGTCGGCTACACCGAGGCGTTCACCGCCGAGGACGTCACCCGCCTCTTCGACATCAACGTCATCGGCGCCCACCGGGTGAACCGGGCGGCCCTGCCCCACCTGCGCGGCCGCGGCGGCGGCACCCTGCTGTACGTCGGCAGCACCATCATGGTCACCACGCCGCCCTTCCTCGGTCCGTACGCGGCGTCGAAGGCGGCGTTCGACACCCTGGCGGTGGCGACGTCGTACGAGGCGAACGCGTTCGGCATCGAGACCTGCATCGTCATGCCCGGCGCGATCACCAAGGGCACCCAGCACTTCCCCAACGCCACCCGCGCCGGCGACGCGGCGGTCGCGGCGGCCTACGCCGAGCTGGACCCGATGGTGGCGCGCAACGAGGAGGTGACCTCCGCGCTGTTCGTCCCGGGGGTCGACCCGAGCCCCGTCGGGGTCGCCGAGGAGATCACCCGGATCCTCGCGCTCCCGCACGGCGCCAAGCCGTTCCGCAGCGTCGTCGACTACACCAGGTCCGGCGTCGAGGCGGTCAACGAGGTGGCCCGCGGCACCCGCGAGAACTTCGTACACCGGATGGGGTTCGGCGAGTTGCTGACGCCCCGGCCGCAGCGGCGGACCGAGGACGCCGAGGACGAGTGACGGCCCTCGTCGGCGCTGCACGGTCCAGGGACCGCTGAGTTCGTCCATGCCGCGCGGTTCCTGGCCCGGCAGCGCCCGCCGTCAACAACGGAAACCCCATGGAAACTGACCCACCGTCACGCTACCGGCTATGACGTACACACAGAAGACGCGGCGCGCAGCCGTGGCATCGGCCGGTGTGGCGAGCGTTCTGCTGCTCTCGGGCTGGGCCGCGCCGATGGCAGGCCGGCCGGCCCAGGCACCCGCTGTGCAAGCCGCCGCCTCCCAGGCTGAGGCCTGCACCGCCGGGCAACCGCCGGAGTCGCCGGAACTCAGGCCCACCACGCCCGAGACGCTGGAGCAGGTCTACCGGTGCATCCTCGTCAACTCCTACGCGGGCCCGGCGATGGACCATCGGGACCTGCTCGCCGCCGCCTTCGCCGCCTTCACCCAGGAGCTCCACCGGCGCGGCATGGACCAGGCGGACGTCACCACGCCACCCATGAGCGGCGACCGTGACCGCGACTGGCAGTCCTTCATCGATGTCTACAAGCGGGTGGAGGCGGACGGCGACGTGCAGCAGGCGCTCGCCGCGGCGGTGGTGAACGGCATGGTCGCCAGCCTCGACGACAACCACGCCAGGTGGGTGCGCCCCGAGCCGGGCGAGGACGGGCCGCACGGACTCGGCATCGCGGTGTCGGGAGCGCGCAGGACGAACCTCGACCCGGCCGCCACCGAGCCGCTGTTCGTGACCGAGGTGATCGAGAACGGCCCCGCTGCCAAGAGTGGCGTGCGTCCCGGCGACGTGATCGTCTCGGTCGACGGCGCGCCGCCCTTCCTCGGCGGCACCCTTTCCGAGGGCGTCATCAACCGGCTGTCCGCCACTGACGGCGAGCCGGTGCGGCTGAGGCTGCGAGATCCGGAGAGCGGTAGCGAGCGTACGGTGTCGGTCGAGTTCGGGCCCCTCGACCCGCCACCGCTGAAGGCGTCGGGCAAGCTGGTGGACGGCGACGTCGCCTACGTCGGCCTCCCCGGGTTCTACCGGGGCTCGGCCGACGACACGCTGGCGGAGGTGGAGCGGCTGCGCGCGGACAAGGAGCTGCGCGGGCTGGTCCTGGACCTGCGAGGCAACATCGGCGGAGGAGGGGACGAGGTCGCCCGGCTGCTCGGCGCCTTCGCCCATGGCAAGATCACCAGCTACCAGTGCGACGTGCACGACAAGTGCACCGCCACGCGCACCGACGACAGCGTTCCCCTGCTGGGCCTGCCCCTCGTCGTGCTGGTCGACCGCGCCTCCGTCTCCGCCGGCGACGACTTCAGCGCCGCCGTCAAAGGGCTGGGCATCGCCCCGCTGGTCGGCACCCGCACCGCGGGCTTCGTGGCCGGCTCGGCGATGACGTATCCGCTGAACGACGGCAGTGTGCTGGCGATGCCGTCGCTGCACCACCGCGGACCCCATGGGGAACTGGTCAACACCGTCGGCGTCCCCGCCGACCACCAGGCCCCGATGACCCCTCGCGATCTGTCCGCGGGCCGCGACCCGGCGCTCGCCAAGGCACTCACCCTGCTGAAATGAGGCCACCGCGCGGCAGGCGCCGGCGTCGAGTGTCAGGTGAGCTGGGCGAGGGCCTCTTCGGCGGTCAGGCAGCCCGCGGTGGTCAGGGCCAGGTTGCCCAGGGAGGCGTGGTGGGCGTCGTCGCCGGCCGCGGTGACGCAGTCGGAGATGGGGTGCACGGTGAAGCCGAGGTCGGTGCCGTGCCGGGCGGTCTGCTCGACGGTGAGGTTGGTGGCGACGCCGGTGACCAGCAGCGTGGTGATGCCGCGTGCGGCCAGCCACTCGGGCAGGCCGTTGCCCGCCAGCCCGGACAGCCGCTGGTTGTCCACGACGGTGCCGCGTCCGGCCTGCGCGGCCATCTCGGGGATGATCCGCGTTCCGGCCGCGTCGGGCCGGAACGCGGTCTGGGCGTCGCCGACCGACCGCATGAACGCGGTGTTGCGGACGAGGGTGCCGCCGCCGTCGGGCACCGTGAAGCGGGTGAAGACGACCGGCACGCCGCGCGCCATGACCGCGTCGTGCAAGGTCGTGGCGCGCCCGACCACGCCGCTGCGCTCGACGGGTTCGGCGAGCAGTCCGCCGAAGAACCCTTCGGATTTGATCACGTTGACCTGCCAGTGCAGGGCCAGGAGAGCGGTGGCGCCGGGCGAGAATGACATGATCACATTCTGCCTCGGCGCCGGCCCGGATCGGGCGGTTTTGACCACTCAGGTCCGCGGTGACCCGTCAGCTCGCAGGGCGGACAGCAGGCCGTCCGGCGGCGCGCCGAGCGTCCGGTCCGGCGGTACGGCGGCACACCGCGCCCCCTTGGCAGGCACGGTCAGCGACACCAGGTAGCGGTCGAACGCCGAGGTGACGCACTCGCCGCGGCCGTAGACGTGGTGGCCCCAGCCCTCGTAGGTGAGGAGTCTGGCCTCCGGGCCGATCTGCCGCGCGACGTTCACCGCCCACGGGTATCCGGTGGCGGGGTCGTGCAGTGCGTTGACGAGCAGCAGCGGCGGGGTGCCTTCGACGTGCGGGCGGCGCTGCGGGTTGGGAATCGGGGTGGGCTGGCCCAGGCAGTTGAGGGCCGCCGGCAACCACCTCGGGCTGATCTTCATGTCCGGCGCGACGGCGGCAGAGGCGCGCAGGTGTCCTGCGTACTCGCGGTAGTCGCGGATGGGCACGTGGAAGTCCTGGCACATGATCTGGACGGGGTCGTTGTAGGTCTCCTCCTTCGGTCGTGCTGAGGACGTGAGCGTCGTCGGCGCGGTCTCGGCGCCGCTGTCGATCGCCGCCAGGAACTCCGCCAGCTCGGCCCAGTTGGGCCTCCAGAACGCGCCGTACACCTCGTTGATGAGGACCATCCGCGTGAGCGAGATGTCCGGGCGACCGGGCACCTCCAGTTCGCCGCGGTCGGCCCGGGCCAGCAGGTCGGCCCACAGGGCGCGGATGTCCTCGCCGCGCAGCGCGCAGGAGGTGTCCCCCGCGCACCAGGTGACGAACTCGTCGAAGGAGTCCTGGGCGGACCATGCCACGCCCTTGATGAGCGCGGAGATGCCGAGGCTGTGGTCCACGACGCTGTCGAGGGCCAGGGCGCGCACCCGGTGGGGGAACCGTTCGGCGTACTGCTGGCCGATGAGAGTGCCGTACGACAGGCCGTAGTAGCTGAGCTTGTCGTCACCGAGGGCGGCGCGCAACGCGTCGAGGTCACGGACGACGCTGCCGGTGTCGACGTGGTCGAACAGCGGCCCGGTGCGCGCCCGGCAGTCCTTCCTGACCTGCTCGTTGTGGGCCAGCCTCCGCTCGAAGTCGGCCTGGCTGCGCATGATCACCTCGGGCGCCTGCTCGGCGAGGGCCACCGCGCACAGGATCGGATGGCTGCGTCCGACGCCGCGCGGGTCGAACCCCACGACGTCGAAGCGGCTGGTGATCTCCGGCGAGAAGGCGTACACGTCGTTGAGCACGGCGTTCACGCCGGAACTGCCCGGGCCGCCGGGGTTGACGACGAGGGAGCCGATCCTGGCGGCGGGGTCGGTGGCCTTGCGCCGGACGAGTGCCAGCTCGAATGTCTCCCCTCGCGGGGCGTCCCAGTCCACGGGCAGGGTCAGCGTGCCGCACTCGGCGGCGGGGTCCTCGGCGCAGGGCGTCCACTCGATCGCGGCCGGTGGGGTGACCGCCGGGGTCGCCGCCGCTGGTGGTGCGGCGAGCAGGACGAGGAGGAGAGGGAGCAATAAGGCGATCAGCACGGATCTTCGCGTGAAAGGCCGCTCGGCCGTGACAGCGGAGGTGAAAGTCATACGTTGATCGCACCGCACACCCCCGTCCGCGGTCACTCCGGCTGAACCGAGAGCCGAGGTAGGCGAAAGCCCACCCGGAAGTGTCCGGGCAGGCTCACTGCCCCGAGACGCCGCGGTGCGTAGCGTCTCAGCCATGTACTCCTCAGATGCGTTATCCGTGATGCGGCGCTCCCCCATCCGATTCCCCTTCACGCGCTGGCCCTGGAAGTCCGCGGCTTACTTGACGATCGGCGCCATGCTCTGGTTCGTCACCGCGTTCGCCCTGGCATCGGTCGTCGCCATCCCCTACTGGGTGCACGGGCTCGCCACCGCCGAACGCCGCCTGGTGCGGCTGGCCGGGTTCCGGCCGATCCCCGGCCGGCCGGCGGGAGCCGGGCTTCCCGCGCTGCACGAGCCGATGTTGTGGCGGGAGGTCGCGTTCGCACTGACGCACATGCTGTTCGGCATCATCTCCTTCGCCGGCCTGATCACGGTCACTACCCTGATCTTCTCCGCGGGGGCCGGGGCGGTGTTGGCGCTGGCAGGCGTGGAAACGGCGCTGACCGGCGACTCGGATCCCTTGCTGCTTCTGCTGCTGGGGGCGGGGACGGCCGTCGCGGCGCCGTACGTGGTGACGCTGCTGGCCCACGTACAGGGGCGGGTGGCCACGGCGCTGCTCTCACCCCAGACGGAGGAGCTGCAGAGGCAGGTCACCTCGCTGGCCAGGGCCAACATCGCCGAACTCGAACGGTTCGAGGCCGAGCGGCAGCGCATCGAACGTGACCTGCATGATGGCACCCAGCAGCACCTCGCCACCTCGGCCATGCGTCTGGGCATGCTGGAGCTGCAGCTGCGCGAGACCGTCCCGGCCGGGCCGGCGCAGGACTCCGCGATGGAGTCGCTCGAGGCGGTCAGGCAGGAGAACGAGCTGGCGCTGGACACGCTGCGCGACATCGTGCACGGGCTGCGGCCGCGCACGCTGATCGACGACGGGCTCGGTGCCGCCCTGCGCGAGCTGGCACGCCGCCTACCCGTCCCGGCCACGGTCGACGCCGACCTCGTGGGGCGCTTCTCGCTGCCGGTGGAGTCGTCGCTGTACTACATCGCCAGCGAGGCGGTCACCAACGCGATCAAGCACGCGACGCCGGACAGCATCCACATCGAGGTGGCGGAGACGCTCGAAAGGATCACGTTGACGGTGTACGACGACGGGCTCGGCGGCGCGAATTCGGCTCGCGGCACCGGGATGGTCGGCATGTACGAGCGCGTCGCCCTGCTGTCGGGCGAGTTGATCGTCGACAGCCCGCCGGGCGGACCGACCAGGATCATCGCCGACATCCCGCGCCCGTGGTGATCGTATGCCGCACAATGGCATCATGCGTGTGGTGATCGCCGAAGACGCGGCATTGATGAGGGAAGGCCTGATCGCCCTGCTGCAACGCTTCGGCCACCAGGTCGTCCATGCGGCCGAGGACGCCGACGACCTGCTGGAAGCCGTTTCCCACTGCCGTCCCGACATGGTGATCACGGATGTGCGGATGCCACCGCGCAACCTCGACGACGGTCTGCGGGCCGCGCTGGCGATCCGCGCCGAGCACCCGCAGACCGGCATCCTGGTGTTGTCGCAGTATCTCGGTGACGCCTACGCGGCCAAGCTGCTCGCGGAGCCGGCGAAGGGACCGCGCGGCGGCGGCGCCGGCTACCTCCTCAAGGACCGCGTCGGCCGGGTCACCGACTTCATGCACTCCCTCGACGTCATCGCGGGCGGCGGCATCGTCATCGACCCCAAGGTCGTCGGGCACCTCATGTCGTCGGAGCGGCCCCAAGCCCTCGACATGCTCAGCGAGCGCGAACGCGAGGTTCTGGGCCGCATGGCGACCGGGGAGAGCAACCACCACATCGCCGCGAGCCTGCACGTCACCGAGGGCGCGGTCGTCAAGCACATCGGCAACATCTTCGCCAAGCTGGGCCTGCAGGCCGAGGACGGCAACCGGCGCGTGCTGGCCGTCCTCACCTACCTCCGTGCGGCCCGGCTCGGCCCGGCGGATGAAGAGACGGTGGACGAGCGGTAGACGCGCTGCGGGACGACCTTGGCCGGCACCCGCCGCAGTGTCGCCGCCCAAGCGTAGCGAGGATGGCTCGGGCGGCATGCTGCCGGACTTCTGCTACGGCAGCTCGTTGAGGTTGCTCTGCACTCCGGCGATGGTGGGAGCGAGGTCAGGCAGGGCCGTGTGACCCTTGGGCAGCTGGAGCGAGAATCTGAAGGTGTAGAGCCCGTTCCGCGCGATGAACTCGACCGCGTCGTGGGTGTAGTGGCCCCACACGTAGTACTTGATGTGGTAGACGTCCACACCGCCGACCGTGCTGATCTTCTCGAACTCCATCGGGTCGCTGCCGCCGATCCCGCCGGTCTCGCGGGCTATCTCCAGCAGGGCGGCGTGGTCGGCGTAGTAGTGGGCGTCTTCCATGCTCAGGTGCTTGGAGATCCTGCTGGTCTCGGCGAACGTCCAGCCGTCGGCGGTCTGCTCGGTCGCGCTGGTTTCGCGGGAGTGGCGCCAGTCGGGCGTGCCGTCGTCGGTGGAGTGGTCCGTGCGCTTGACCCATGGCACGCCCACGTCGGGCAGTTCGTCGAACGACAGGTAGGCCGTTCTGAGCGGCGGGCCGTCGTTGACGGTGGCGGCGGCTGCCGGCCCGTCCGTGGGTGCGGCAAGGGCGGCTGCCGGGCCGCCGGTGAGCCCCAGGGCGGCAGACAGCGCCGCGCCGGTTAACGCCAGGCCGAGACGGTGGGAGACGATGCGGGACATGGCACTCCTTCGGTGTGCGACAACACGACAAGATCCACAGATCATCAAACAGTAAAGGTTTACTGTCAAGGACGGAGCTCAGTCGAGCCCCGCCCCCGGCGTCCGGTCGTGCACACCGTCGTGAAACACGGATCAGGAGTGCGCCTGTCCCTGTCCCTTGCGCGCGGCCTGCTTGGCGACGCGCTCGATGGCCTTGACGGCGACGTCGGGCTGGTCGGTGTAGATGTAGTGGCCGCTCTTGGCGGCGGTGCTCAGCCTGCTCCTGCTGGAGATCGCGAGCCACTTGCGCTGGCCGGCGCTCCACGCCTTCTCCAGCTGCTTGCCGTAGGTGGGGATGGCGGCGAGGTACGGCTGACCGTGCTGGATGACCTCGACCGGGATGTCGCCTGCGGAACGGACCTCGCCGTCGGCGACGACGAGCTGCTCGGGGTTCTGGCCGGCGAAGACGGCGAGCTGCTGGCCGCGCATCTGGGCCGCCGGGCCCTTGGCCGACTTGGGGATCACCCGGGCGATGTCGGCGCCCATGGTGGAGGGGGTGGCGTCCAGAAGGACCAGGCCCTTGACGCGGTCCTGGTGGTCGGGGGCGTAGCGGGCGGCGATGATGCCGCCGAGCGAGTGGCCGGCCAGCACGACCGGGTGGTCGCCGGCGATCTGGCCGAGCACCCCGGTGAGGATCTTGCCGGTGCTCGCGAAGTCCTGCTGGCCGGTGGGCTTGTCGCTGGCGCCGGCGCCGAGCCGGTCGTAGGAGCAGACCCGGTTCTTCGCGCTGAGCGTCTTCTGCAGGGCGGCCATCTTGCTCAGGTCGTCGCCGCCGCCGTGCATGAGCACGATGACCGGCTTGCCGTCCTCAGCCTCACCCGAGCAGGACACGTTCACCTTCTTGCCGCCGACCTTGATCTTCTTGGTCCCGGAGAACAGGTCGGCCTTGATCTGCCGCTCCACGGCGGTGAAGGGGTCCCAGTCCTGCGCCATCGCGCCTCCGCAGGTGACGACTCCCGCGCCGAGCACGGTGGTGCACAGTGCGGCCACAACGGATGCCTTGGTACCGAACATGACGTCCTCCAGGGGGAGCGAGTAGCGGGAGCGGCTCCGAGTGCCGCGGTCACGTCGGTAACGCTACGGATCGGAGGGGTCCCGCTGCGTCCCCGCACGGTGGACATTCGCCGGTAGCTCTCACGGGGGACAACCCCGGCGGCGTCCCGCGCGGCCCGCCGTCTGTCCCCCGGGCGAGCTACCCCTGAGTGTCCACCGCGCGGGGACGATTCCCGGCCGCGCGATCCCTAACGTGTGCGGTAGCCGCGGCGCTCCGCTCGCGGAAGCTCGTAGAAGGAGTCGTCATGCGCGTGTTGGAGCGGCTCGTGGCCGCGTTCGACGGCTGCCCGGACCCGATCCGAGGCAGCGACAGGGCCGGCGCGAGCGCTAGGCTTCCCCGATGATCCATCTCCGGCGCATCGCGGACCTGTGGCGGCGGTGCGACGTCACGCTCCGGGACGCCCCGTTAGCGCTGCTGCTGCTCGTCGGCTCGCTCCTGCCGGAGTTCCAGGGCCACGGGACCCAGATCGGGGTCCTGCCCACCCGTGACTATGACCTGCCGGCCGTCCTGGTGGTCGCGCTGGAGTGCCTCCCGCTCGCCGTGCGACGCCGCTGGCCGGGCGTCTGCATCGTCCTGGTATCGCTCGGTTTCTCCCTCGACCAGCTTCTCGGCGTCCACGCGATGGCGGGCACCGCCCTGCCGATCGCGCTCGTGAGCGTGGGCGCCCATCTCGAGCGCCACCGCCGCGCCACCGCGATCCTGCTGTCCGTCGCCTTCGTGCCGCTCATCGTCGCGCTCGACCAGCTCGGCTCGGGCGAGCCGCTCGCGGACATCGTGCTGCTCTACGTGGTGCTGGTCCTCGCCTGGTGCATCGGGTCCTGGCTGCGTTCCGCCCGCGCCGCCGAGGCCGAACGGCGCCGCCACGTCGCCGCCGCCACCCGCGCCGCCGAACGCACCCGCATCGCCCGCGAACTCCACGACGTCGTGACCCACCACGTGACGGCGATGGTCGTCCAGGCCGAGGCCGCGCGCTACCTGACCGCCGCGCCCGAACGCCTCGACGCGACCCTGAGCGCCGTCACCGACACCGGCCGGCGGGCCATCACCGACCTGCGGCACCTGCTCGACCTGCTCAACCCCGACCACGACACCGACGGCCGGACCCCCTCGGCCGGCGACCTGCACGGCCTCATCGAGCAGACCCGCCAGGCCGGGCAGCCGGTCGAGTTCGACGAAGAGGGCACACCGCCGGAGTCGGCGGGCAGCGCCGAGTTCGTGGCCTACCGGGTCGTACAGGAAGCCCTGACCAACGCCCTCAAATACGCCCACGGCAGCCGCACCGACGTGCGCGTACGCCATGCCCAGAAGGAGATCAGCGTGGAGATCAGCACCGACGGTTCCGGATCGCGGACCCGTTCCCCCGGCGGGAGCGGGCGTGGCCTGACCGGGCTCCGCGACCGCGTCGAAGCCCTGGGCGGCGAGTTCGACGCGGGCCCGCGCCCCGAAGGCGGCTTTTTCGTACGGGCCCGCGTCCCCGCCGGAAGCCCGTCGTGACCGCGTCCGTCCGGGTCCTGGTCTGCGACGACCAGCCGCTCATCCGCACCGGGTTCTCCACCATCATCGACGCGCAGCCCGACCTCGAGGTGGTGGGCGAATGCGGGGACGGCCGCGCCGCCATTGAGCTCACCAGCCAGGTGAACCCCGACATCGTCGTGATGGACGTGCGCATGCCGGTGCTCGACGGCATCGAGGCGACCCGCCGGCTGGCCGGCGCCGGCGTCTCGCAGCCCGTCAAGGTGCTCGTGGTGACGACGTTCAACCTCGACGAGTACGTGTACGAAGCGCTGCGCGCCGGGGCGAGCGGCTTCCTGCTCAAGGACGCCCCGCCCCAGCAGTTGCTGCACGGCATCCGCACCGTCGCCTCCGGAGCCGCGCTGCTGGCCCCCGAGGTCACCCGGCAGCTCGTCGGCAGGTACGCGGCCCGGATCCGCCCCGCCGACAGCACTCCGGAGGAGCCCGCGCTCACCCCGCGCGAGATGGAGGTCCTGCGCCTCATCGCCGACGGCCTGTCCAACAGCGAGATCGCCGCGTCATTGGTGATCAGCCAGGAGACCGTCAAGACGTACGTGTCGCGCATCCTCACCAAGCTCGACCTGCGCGACCGCGTCCAGGCGGTGGTCTACGCCTACCGCAGGGGGCTCGTGACCTGAGGAACCCCGACCAGATTCACGATGGGAACGCCCCGGCAGGTTCGGCCGGTCCTCCAGGCCCCGGTCGACAGGAGTCCGGACCTCGCGACGATCCGGGTGCCCTGTCCGCGCACGCGGCCCGGTCAGGTGCCGTGAGGTACGGTCCTGGTTGACGTACGGGATGTGGGCCGGTAATGTCCCCCACCCCTAGCGACGCCTTTGGAACTGCGGGTGGGGGTTTCACCCACCGGCTTCTGGAGGCTCCCCCGTGCTCAGCAACTCGCCGTTCCGGCGGCGCGACTTCCGGCTTCTCCTCTTCGGGCAGACCACCGCCCAGCTCGGTACGCAGGTCAGCGGCGTGGCGATCCCCCTGCTCGCGGTCGTGACCCTCGACGCCTCACCTCTCCAGCTCGGCCTGGTGACGGCCTCGGGAACGGTCGCCTTCGCGCTGATCGGCCTGCCTGCCGGCGCGTGGATCGACCGATGGCGCCGCCGCCCCGTTCTGGTCGCGGCCGACCTGGCCCGCGCGGCGCTCCTGGCCACCATCCCCCTCGCCGCCCTCCTCGGGTGCCTGACCATCGCCCACCTGCTGGTGGTGTCGCTGCTGGCCGGCGTCGCCAGGGTTTTCTTCGACGTCGGCTACCAGAGCTACCTCCCGTCCGTCGTCGGCCGAGCCGACCTGCTCGCCGGCAACTCGGCCATGGAGACCGTACGCGCCTGCGGTCAGGTCGCCGGGCCGGGCATCGGGGGCTGGGCCGTCACGCTGCTCGGCGCCGCGAACGTCGTCCTCGTCCAGGCCGCCACGTTCGCTGTCTCCGCCCTGTCGCTGCTGGTCATCAGGGTGCGGGAGCAGCCGCCCGCTCCTGAGCCGACCCGGCTCACCGGCGAGATCAGGGAGGGCCTGGCATTCGTCGCCAGGACCAAGCTCCTGCGCGCCATGGCGATCACCAGCGCCGCCGGCAACTTCTCCTTCGCGATCGCCTCCGCGGTGACCTTCGTGTTCATGGTCCGCACACTCGGCCTGTCGCCCACCGCGATCGGGCTCGTCGTCGCCGCCGGGTCGGTCGCCGCCCTGGCCGGAGCCGCCCTCACCCCTCATCTCGCCCGGCGCGCCGGCTCGGCCCGGATCATCTGGCTGTCCCTCGCCGTGACCGGCCCGGTCGCGATGCTCGGCCCGCTGGCGCAGCCCGGCTGGGCGGTGACGCTCCTCGTGCTCGGCACGGCCGCCGGAGAGCTGGGACAGATCGTGTACGCCATCACCAACGTCAGCCTGCGGCAGCGCATGTGCCCCGAGCGGATGCTCGGCAGGGTCAATGCCACCATGCGCTTCCTCATGATGAGTCTGTTCCCCTTGGGTGCGCTGCTGGGAGGAGTGCTCGGGGAGACGATCGGGCCGAGGCC
This sequence comes from Nonomuraea mesophila, assembly GCF_004352805.1. Classification (NCBI taxonomy): domain Bacteria; kingdom Bacillati; phylum Actinomycetota; class Actinomycetes; order Streptosporangiales; family Streptosporangiaceae; genus Nonomuraea; species Nonomuraea mesophila. Next base: position 16,781 of record NZ_SMLD01000041.1, on the reverse strand, counting down.
GACCCTCTGGCTGGCCCTCGCCGTCATCGCCCTGTCGCCGCTGCCGGTCTCCATCGCTCTCCGGGGCGCCCGCGATGTCGAAGACGTCCTGTGACCCCCGCAGGTCAGGAACGCGGAGGCAGCCAGGTGCGGATCTGGTCCATCAGCGCGATGGGCGCGTCGTACTGCATCAGGTGACCGGCGCCGTCGATCAGCTCCAGGTCGGCGCCCGGGATCAGTTTCCGCAGCCGGTGGCCGATGTCGCTGGAGAGCCAGGTGTCCTGGGCGCCCCACAGGATGCGTACGGGGATGTCGATGCGGCTCAGCTCGCGCTCGTTCTCCTCGAGGAAACGTTCGTCGTAGCCGGCGATCTGACGGTAGAAGGCCGGCTGGCCGTCGTCCCCGGTCCAGGGCCGTACCAGATCCTCGAGATCGGCGTCGCGCAGGCCGCGGTGGCTGGCGCCCTGGATGTAGGCGCGCAGGATCGCCTCGTGGATGTAGGCCGGCAACCGGCCGAGCAGGTCGGGGTTCTCCCCGACGTACGTGAAGAACGGCGAGCCGGCGGGCGGGATGGCCACCACGTCGACGAGCATGAGCGAGCTGTAGGGAACGCCGCCGTGCAGATGGGCGCGGAGCGAGACGGCTCCACCGAAGTCGTGCGCGATCACGTGGGGCCGGTCGAGGCCCCAGTGCGCGAGCAGGGCCGCGAAGGCCTCGGCCTGCACACCGAAGTCGACCGGATGGTCCGCCTCTTTCGACGACCGGCCGTAGCCCGGCATGTCCCACAGGTGGACGGTGAAGTCACGGCTCAGCGCCTCGGCGAAGGGCCGCCACACCCGCGACGAGAACGGGGTGCCGTGGCAGAACACCACGGCGGGGCCGGACCCCGCCCGCCCCCAGGCGATCTGCCGTCCCTGCCAGTCGAAACGCTCAGTCAGCTCCATGTGCATCCACCCTAGTAATCGCCCCGGCCCCGCCCGCAACCGGCACCGAAGCGCCGCAGCTCAGCCTGGGGAACCGGCGCTTCCTGGGGCGGGTACGGCCTGTTCGGCGGCGCGGCTGACCTGCTCCCATGCGGCCCAGGTCTCCATCCGCCGCCGGGAGATGTCGAAGGCCAGGTCGTAGACCATGCTGCCGAGCAGCAGCCGCAGCGGCGGGTCCGCGCTGTCGACCAGCTTCAGCAGCGCCTCCGCGGCCAGCCGCGGTTCGCTGTCGATCGAACCCTCGGCCCACTGTTTCTCCAGCTCGGCGCGCAACGGGCCGTACTGCGGCGCGGGGGTGGTCGTCGTCATGCTGGTGTAGAGGTCGGTCCAGTAGCCGCCGGGCTGGACGATGCTGACCTTGACGCCGAACGGTGCGGCCTCCATCGCCAGCGCCTCGCTCATGCCCTCCAGCGCGAACTTGCTCGCGCTGTACATCCCCGTGCTGGGGAAGCCGCCCAGGGCGCCGATGCTGGAGATCTGCACGATGTGACCGGAGCCCTGAGCGCGCAGGTGCGGCAGGACGGCCTGGCAGACCCACATCGCCCCGAAGAAGTTGACCTCCAGCTGGGCGCGCGCCTGGGCCTCGGTGAACTCCTCGATCATGCCGGAGGACATGGTGCCGGCGTTGTTCACCACGATGTCGAGCCGGCCGAACTGCTCGGCCGCGGTGCCGACGGCGGCGAACACCGCGTCGCGGTCGGTCACGTCCAGGGGCAGGACGAGGAGCCGGTCACCGTACCGGTCGTCGAAGTCCTGCCGGTCGACGGTCCGGGCGGCGGCGGCCACGCGGTCGCCGCGCTCCAGCGCGGCGAGGGTGAACGCCCGGCCCAGGCCGCGGCCGGCTCCCGTGATGAACCAGGTGCGGGTGGAGGAGGTGGTTTGCATGGGCGGAGCTCCGATCGAATCTGTATTCGCGAGACGGTCCGTCTCGTCTTGCAACGTGACCGTACAGGTCCATCCGCATCGAGTCAAGACGGACCGTCTCGTCTCAGATTTTGTTAGGTTGACGGCATGACGACACAGCGCAAGCCGTCCTCCCCCGCACCCCGCAGGAACGAGGCCTCCCGGCGGGCCATCCTCTCCGCGGCCTTCGCGCTGGTGCAGGAGGTGGGATACGCCAAGCTGAGCATCGAGGGCATCGCGGCGCGGGCCGGTGTCGGCAAGCAGACCATCTACCGCTGGTGGCCCTCCAAGGGAGCGGTGCTCTTCGACGCCTTCCTCATGCTCAGCGAACAACCGGACAGCGGAGACAGCGCCCTGCCCGACACCGGCGACCTGGAGGCTGACCTGAAGGCGGTGCTGCGGGCCACCGTCGAAGAGCTCAACGACCCGCGCTACGACGAGCCGATGCGCGCCCTCAACACGGAGATCACGCACGATCCCGCACTCGCCGCCCTCTACGCCGAACGCCTGGACGGCCCCATGAGGGAGCTGAAGAAGGATCGCCTGCGCAGCGCCCAGCGGGCCGGTCAACTGGCCGGCGACCTCGACCTCGACGTGGCCGTCGACCTGATCTGGGGGCCGCTGCTCAACCGCTGGCTCCAACGCACCGGAGCGCTCACCCCCGGCTACGCCGACAGCGTCGTCGAGACCGCGCTCAACGGGCTGCGCCCACGCCGCTGAGTCGTACGCCGGCCAGAGACCCCGTCCGCGCGGTCAGCCACACGGACAGCCACACGGCCGGCCGCACGGCCGGCCGCACGGCCGGCCATGCTCTGACTACGGACGCTCCGGCTCCGGACGCTCCGAACGGCCCGGTGCGCCCGTGGGTTCCTCGACGTCCCAGCGGAGCTCGTCGCGATCGGTGAGGATCTTCTCCGCCGCCTCCCAGCGCATCGGCAGCGGCATGGGGACCGTGGCCCTGATCCGGGCGAGCTCCCGGTGGGCGCGGGCGAGGCCGGCGAAGTCGCGTGGGTAGGCGCGCGTGTCCACACCGGTGAACACGCCGAGCTTGGTCGCGCGGGCCAGCGTCTCCCGCCACTGCCCGATCGTGGCCAGCCCGACGGACTCCACGCCGTGGGAGAACAGCAGCAACCTGATCTCCTCGAACGGGCCGGCCGCGTCGAGGTAGGCGTCCAGGCTCGCGCGCGACGGCTCCGAGTTGAAGACCATCCAGTACGGCACCGACCCGCTGCGCAGCGTCCACCACGGTTCGAGCAGCAGGAAACACTCGGCCAGCAGCCGGTCGGCGGGCAGTCCGCGCCGCCGGTACCACTCCCGGTACAGGTCGGCCACCACCGGGCTGAGCCGCTCGGGCTCGGCGAAGCTCATGCGGGCCAGGCGCCAGCCGTTACGCGCCGCCAGCTCCCGCAGATCGGCCAGCAGCTCCGGCTCGAACCCCCACTCAGCCTCCGGGCTCTCGCCGTCCGCCTCCGGGTAGTCCCACCTGCGGTGCGGCGAGCCGTAACGGCGCAGGTAGGCGGCCACGCGGGGACCGCCGTGCCGGTATTCCTCCGGGGTCGCGCCGCCGGGCGCCCCGTGCTGGTAGACGTGCCTGGGGCCGACCCGGGTCACCGGCCAGCGCAACGCGCAGTCGGCGACCACGAGCGTCGCGCCGGGCGCCAGGGTCTGCTCCAGGTGGTGGCGGTAGGCCGCGGGCAGGCGGCGCCACTTGACCCGGAAGTACGACATGCCCGCGATCATCAGGCGGTCCTGGTTGGCGTCGTGCATCTGGTGCAGGACGAGGTCGGGGTTCGCGGCGAGCAGGGCCCGCCCGGCCTCCTGGGTGCGGCGCAGGTCGGCGCGCGGTTCGTCCGGGTGCACTCCGTGGCGACGTACCGGGATCAGCAGCGTCTGCGGCAACCAGGGCGCGCCCAGGGCCGCGCACAGGTGCATCAGGGCGCCGTTCGCCGAGCCGACGAACGCTACGTCGCTGCGCCGGCGCGGATAGTGCCCGGTGACCCACCGCGCAAGCTCTCCGGAGCGGATGCCGCCCACCCGGCGCAGGGGTACGGCCTCCGCCCACCCGCTCGCGGCGTACGCCCGCTCCTTCAGAGCGCGTGGCAGCCTGTTGGCCGCGCCGGACAGCGCCACCGCCCACGGCTCCGCGGCGGCCGGGCCCTGGCCGATGAGCGGCACGTCACGGCCGTGCAGGAACCGTGAGAGCGCCCGCAACATGCCGGTCGCCGAGTCGAACGACGCGACCACCCTTCCCGGCTTCACGCCGCCACCTCCGCCAGGAACCCGGCGACCGCGTCGGCGACACGCCGGGGGTCGCGGTACACCGTCATGTGCGGCAACCCGTCCATGACCTCAAGGCGCCCGTACGGCAGCAACCTGGTCACCTCCTCGGCCCACGCCTGCGGCACCATCCGGTCCTTGCCGCCCCTGATCACCAGGGCGGGCACGGTGACGAGCGGAAGCTTGTCCTCGACCCGGTCGCGGATCGACTCGCCGAAGGCCGCGAGCACGGCGCGCGGCCCGGCGTCGCGGTAGTCGGCGACGTTCAGTGGCATCATGCGCGGGCTCTCCCCCGGCGCGTTGCGCAGCCACTGGCCGGCCAGCCGCCACGGCGAGCGTCCGCGCGGGTCCACGGTCGGCCCGGCCAGCACGAGGGCGGCGGCCGCCTCGGGATGGCGCACGGCCACGTCCACGACCACCTGGCAGCCGTACGAGACCCCGAGCAGGCACGGGCGTTCCAGGCCCGTCCGCTCCACCCAGGCGGCCACCACGTCGGCCTGCGCCGGCAGCACCAGCGGCCGGTCCGGTTTGCCGCTCGCCCCGAACCCGGGCAGGTCGATCGCCCAGGCGTCGTACCGTTCGCCGAGCACCTCGACGAGCGGCAGCAGTTCCCTGCTGGACACGCCGGCGCCGTGCACGCAGACGACCGCCTGCCCCGGCCCGCGTCTGCGGTGGCCGGCGACCCTCAGATCGCCCACCACGTGGTCCTGCCGCTGTAGCGACACCCCTGGCCTCCTCTCCCGAGGCCGCTCCCCCTACCCGCCGGCCGATCACCTGAACAACGCCGCCCGCGCTTTCCGGCACCACGGCCGCCCACCGGGAGAGCGGCGCCCGCCGTTTCATCGCCGGTGGGCGGGGAAGGCGGCAAGCTCCTGTGCCCCGGCGGAAAGCGGAAGAGGAGACATGGACGCCATCGTGCTGCTCAAGGAGGACCACAAGACGGTCGAGGCGCTGTTCAAGCGTTTCGAGCAGGCCGGCGAACGCGCCCACGTCGAGAAGCGGCGGCTCGTGGACAGGATCACCAAGGAACTGGTCACGCACGCGTACATCGAAGAGGAGATCTTCTACCCGGCGGCCCGCGCCAAGGTGCCGGAGACCGGCGACCACGTGCTGGAGAGCATCGAGGAGCACCACGTCGTGGTGTGGATGTTGTCGGAGCTGAAGGACCTCGACCCCGCCGACGAACGCTTCACGGCGAAGGTGACGGTGCTGATCGAGAACGTCCGCCACCACGTCGAGGAAGAGGAGAAGGACTGGTTCCCGCAGGTCCGCGCGGCGATGGGCCGCAAGGAGCTGCAGGAGCTGGGCGAGCGCATGGCTGCCGCCAAGTCCGAGGCTCCGGGCGAACCGCTGGCGGTCAGGAGCGCCAAGGCATAACGGCAGGCGCACCCCCCATTCCCCCGATTCGGAAAGGCAGATCCCATGGCAGGCCAGGCCAACTCCAGAGACGTCGTCCCACGCCCCGACGGCAGCTGGGCGGTCACCCGGCCGGGCGGCCGGCGCGCGTTGTTCACCGCGAGCACGCAGTCGGAGGCGGTACGGCGGGCCGGCGAGCTCCTGCAGCGGGACGGCGGCGGCGAGCTGCGCATCCACGGCGTCGACGGTCAGGTACGCGACCAGCGCACGATCTCCCCCGGCAACGACCCCGTCCCGCCCAAGGGCTGACCGGCAGGCGGGTCAGCCCGGCGGGGGCGGCACCGGCGCGGCGGCGAGCGCCTGGGCGACGGCGTACAGGTTGGACGCCATGGCGCGGCCGGTCTTGTGCGACCACTCGCGGCCCTGCTCGGAGTCCATGTAGTCGGGCCCGGGGCCAGGGCCGAGATGCCAGTAGGTCCAGGACTGGCCGGGGATCGTGTAGCCGATGTCGATCAGCGCGCCGGTGATCTCGCTGATCACGTGGTGTGCGCCGTCCTCGTTCCCGGTGACGACGACTCCGGCGACCCGGTTGTAGGCCACCGGGCGCCCGTCGTCGCCCGTCTCCGACAACATGGCGTCCATCCGCTCGATCACCCGCTGGGCCACCGACGACGGGTGTCCCACCCAGGTGGGGGTGGCGACGATGAGGATCTCGGAGTCGAGCAGGCTCCGGTGGATCCTCGGCCACCCGTCGCCCTCTCCCATGTCGGTCTGCACCCCGGGCAGGATGTTCTCGTCGACCGCCCGGTACGTCTCGATGCCGACGCCGCGCTCCCGCAGTTCACCGGCGACGACGTCGGCCAGCGCGCCCGTGTTCGACGGTTCGGGGGCCGGCTTGAGTGTGCAGTTGACGACGACGGCTCGCATGCGGTGACCTCCGCGGCTGATCGGCTCCTACGGGCTCCTGCCCATACCCGCGATCAGGGAAGTAAACGGGTCAAGGGCCGTAGTCCTCCAGCTCGATGGCGTTCGCGGCCTGGCTCGCCGTCTTGGTGATGAGGCCCTTCCACGGCATGTACGGCAGCAGCCGGTAGTTGAGGTTCCGCATCCGGATCCAGGTGCCGGACGGCGGGACGAGCCAGGTGCCCGCTCCCTCGGCCAGCTTCATGTTGGCGTCGACGTAGCCGCGCATCCGCGACTCGTAGCGGGCGAAGGCCGCCTCGTGGTCGCCGCGGGCCCGCGCCAGCTCGCCGGCCAGCACGTACGCGCCGACCACGGCCAGGCCGCTGCCGCCGCCCGACAGGGTGGACGCGCAGTATCCCGCGTCGCCGAGCAGGGCGACGCGGTCGCGCGAGTAGGAGGGCAGCCGGATCTGCGTGGTGGAGTCGAAGTAGAAGTCGGGGGCGTTCTCCATCTCCTTCAGCAGCCGGGTGACCTCCCACGCCTCCCCGGCGAACCTCTGCTCAAGGATCTTCTTCTGCTGCCCGTCGTCGCGGTGGTCGTAGGCGAGCGGCGGCGAGGCGAAGTAGAACAGGGCGCGGGCCTCGGTGTTGTCCCGCGCGCTGTACATCCCCGCGAGCTTGCCCGGCACGTTGTAGAAGTGCCCGGTGTACTCCAGGCTGAGGAAGTTGGGCACGGTGAAGATCGACAGGTGGTAGCCCAGATAGCGGCTGAACCGCGACTCGTCGCCGAAGGTCAGGGCGCGCACGTTCGAGTGCAGCCCGTCCGCGCCCACGACGAGGTCGAAGGTACGGGTCGCGCCCGAGGCGAAGCTCACCGCGACGCCGTCGTCGCCGGTGTCCATCGCGGCGATCGAGTCGCCGAAGATGTACTCGGTGTCGTTCCTGGTGGCGTCGTGCAGGATGTGCACGAGGTCGCCGCGGAGGATCTCCACCTCGCCGCTCATGATCTCGGCGGGCAGCGTGGCCCGGTGCCTGCCCCGGCCGTCGACGTAGCTGACCGCGCCCATCGCGGTGCGCGCCCGGTGGATGGCGTCGTGGAGACCCATGCGCCGGGTCACTTCGAGGGCGGCGCCGCGGAAGTCGACCGCCTGGCCTCCGTCCCGGATCCCCCGCGCCCGTTCCACGACGGTCGGGGCGAATCCGAAGCGCCGTAGCCAGAAGGCCAGCGCCGGGCCGGCGATGCCGCCGCCGGAGATGAGGATGGTCTGGTTACGCATTGTTCGTCTCGCTTTCTGTCGGGGGGCCATCGTTCAGCGGCGGCTGGAGGGGGAAAGACGGCCGGTCCGCGGTTCGGTGGTCGCGGGTGCGGCGTGCCTCGGGGTGCGGCGCATGGAGACGGCGGCGACGACCGCTCCGGCGATCAGGGTCACCGCGCCGGCCACCCCGACGACGTTGATGGCCTGTGCGGACGCCTGCCGCGCGACCTGCGCCAGCGCGGCGCCCGCGCCGCCGGGGAGGTCGGCGGCCGCGGCGAGCGCGGCGCCGATGGTCTCGCGGGCGGCGTCGAGCACGGCCGCGGGTACGGCGTCAGGAGCCGCCTCGCTCACCCGCGCGCTGTAGACGGCGGCCCCGATGGAGCCCAGCACGGCCATGCCGAGCGCGGAGCCGAGCTCCTTGCCCGTCTCCGACAGCGCGCCGGCAGCCGCCGCCTTCTCCTGGGGCGCGGTGGCCACCATCGTGTCGGCGACCAGCGCGGTCGCCACTCCGGCGCCGGCGGCGAGCAGGCTCGCCCCCACCATGACGAGCAGCGCTCCGGTGCCGGCCGTGACCTGGGTGAGTGCCAGCATGCCGAGGGTGGCCACGGCGAAGCCCCCGATCATCAGGGTGCCCGTACGCACGCCGCGCTTGGCGAGCAGCGTGGCGCCGGTGATGGCGAGCACCATCACCACCGGGGAGGCGAGCTGGACCAGCCCGGCCACCGCCGGGTCGAGGCCCGCCCCCGCCTGGAGGTACTCCATGAGCAGGGGTGAGAAGCCCATCAGCACGAACATGACGAGCAGGTTGAGCACGATGCCGGCGCTGAAGGTGGGGTGCCGCAGCAACCACAGGTCGATGAGGGGCCTCTGGAGGGACAGTTGCCGGACCACGAACGCGGAGGCGAACGCTCCGCCGGCGAGCACGGCGGCGATCGACAGCGGGCCGACGCCCGATCCGGTCATGGTCTTGAGGCCGTACACCACCGGGAACACCGCGCCCACGGAGAGTGCGGCGCTGACGAGGTCGAACGGCGGCGCTTCGGGGTTGCGCACCTCGGGCAGCAGAAACCGGCCGAGGACGAGCAGGGCGACCATGCCGGGAACGCTGATCAGGTAGACCGACGTCGGCTGGGCCGTGACGGCCAGCAGCACGCCGCCGATGAGCGGGCCCACGGCGGAGCCGACGGTGACGCCCGCCACGGTCGCGGCGATGGCGGCCCTGCGCTGTCCGGGCACGTGGAACATGCCGCGGATGAGCCCGAGCGTGGAGGGCATCAGCGTCGCCCCCGCCACGCCGAGTGCCGCGCGGGCGGCGATGAGCAGTGCGGCGGACGTGGCGAACGCCGCGACGAGTGAGGCCGTCGCGAAGCCCGCGGCACCCAGCATCAGCAGCCGGCGGCGGCCGATCCGGTCGCCCAGCCCGCCCATCGCGACCAGGAGGCCCGCCATGACGAACGTGTAGACGTCCTGAACCCACAACTTCTGAGTGGCGCTCATGTCGAGCTGCCGGGTGAGCTCGTTCACGGCTAGGAGGTTGGCTCCCAGGTCCACGCCGGCCAGCGTGCACACGAGGAGGAGGACGGCCAGACCGGCCCGTTCTCTGCCTGTTGCTGTCGTGTTGAGCTGTCTCATGCCTCGCCACCATATAAACGTCTAAGACATATGTGCAAGACATTGTCTAAGACCTCCGTTTGATAGGATCCGCGGGCATGGGTAACCGTGAAGACTTGCTCGCCGGAGCCAAGCGCTGCCTGCTCGAGAAGGGCTACGCGCGCACCACGGCTCGCGACATCGCGACCGCGGCGGGCACCAGCCTGGCCGCCATCGGCTATCACTTCGGCTCGAAGGAACAGCTGCTCAACGCGGCGCTCTACGACGCGACCGCGGAAGGGCTGGGCGAGGAGTTCGGTCGCGCGCTGCGCGCCGCCGCCTCCGGCAAGGACGCGGCAGAACGGTTCGAGGCGACGTGGACCCACATGATCGACTCGTTTCCGCAACACCGGCAGGTCATCGTCGCCGCCCTGGAGAACCTCGGCCAGCTCGCGCACGTGCCGGAGCTGCGCGAGATGTTCGCCAGGGCCCAGGCCGACGCCATCGAGGAGTTCACCCACCGCTACCGGCAGGCCGAGCACGACGTGGGCAACGCGCCGGCGCGCGCCGTCGCCACCCTCTACTACCTGCTGATGAACGGCCTGATCGTGCAGTGGATGACCGACCCGGCCGGCGTGCCCTCCGGCGAGGACCTCGCCCTCGCGGTGCGCACCATCGCCTCCGCCGGGCAGCGGGAGCCCGTCTCCGACTGAGTCAGCTTTAAGACGCTTGTCCTAGACGTACATGTGAGACATATGTACTATCGCTCGCGCCGGATTCCGAGCACCGTCCGAAAGGATCCTTGCGCACATGCCACAGCCGACCTTCGTGTTCGTGCACGGCAACTACGCGTCGGCGCAGTACTGGGCCTGGACGGCCCAGGAGCTGACGCTGCGCGGGCACCGCGCGCTCGCGGTCGACCTGCCCGGCCACGGGAGCGACGCCCACATCCCCGTCTCCTACCTCACCCAGGACCTCGAGGCCTTCGCCACCGAACCCTCGCCCACGGCCGCGATCACCGCGGACGACCACGTGGCGCACGTCGAGGACGTCGTACGGCGGGCGCATGCCCACGGTCCGGTCATCCTGGCCGGCCACGCCTCCGCCGGGGTCGTCCTCAGCCTGGTCGCCAACCGCGTGCCGGACCTGCTCGCCCGGCTCGTCTACGTCAGCGCGTTCTGCTGCACGGACCTGCCGAGCATGTCCGCCTACACCCCGGGCGCGATCGAGACCGAGGAGCACCGGGTCTTCGGCGAGCTGGTCGACCTCAGGGAGATGATCGAGCGGCTCGGCGTGATCAGGATCAACTGGGCCGGCGACGACCCCGGGCAGCACGCGGCCTTCAAGGCGCTCAACGCCCACACCGCGTCCGACGCCGAGGTCCGCGCGCTGCGCAACCAGCTCCAGCCCGACGAGCCCGCGGGCTTCGTCGTCACCGACGCGCGCGGTAACCCGGGCACGTGGGGACGGGTGCCGCGCACCTACATCCGCTTCGCCCAGAACCGCTTTCTACCCCCGGAACTGCAGGACCGGTGGATCGCCGAGGCCGACCGGCTCACCCCCGGCAACACGTTCGACGTGCACACCGTGAACGTCCCGCACTTCGCGCCACGCTCGCAGGAGGTCGTCGACATCCTGCACGACCTCGCCGCGCGGCGTTCTTGAGATCGCTTTCAGGCGCCCATGCGGGATAAAGATCGATAAGTCCGCCTAGACTGGACACCCGGCATTTTCGAGCCACTTAGAGGATTGGGTCATGGCTGACGAGAGCCTGAGCGAGCAGAAACTCAAGCCGCATGTGCCTCACACGGCACGGATCTGGAACTACTGGCTGGGCGGCAAGGACCACTTCCCCGTCGACCGGGAGGTCGGCGACCGGGTCAAGAAGATCTTCCCGGTGGTGGTCGAGCTCGCGCGGGCCGACCGGCTGTTCCTGGGCCGGGCCGTACGATTCCTGACCGCCGAGGCCGGCATCCGGCAGTTCCTCGACATCGGCACCGGGCTGCCCACCCAGGACAACACGCACGAGGTGGCGCAGCAGATCGCGCCGGAGTCGCGGATCGTCTACGTCGACAACGACCCCCTGGTGCTCGTGCACGCGCGTGCCCTGCTGACCAGCTCGGAGGAGGGCGCCACCTCCTACATCGACGCCGACGCGCGCGACCCCTCCTTCATCCTGCGCGAAGCCGCCAAGACGCTGGACTTCACCCAGCCGGTGGCGATCATGCTGCTGGGCATCATGCACTTCATCAACGACGACGACGAGCTCCAGCGCATCATCGACGAGCTGATGGCCGCGGTGCCGTCGGGGAGCTACGTGGCGGTGGCCAACACCACCACGGCGGTCAACGGCGACACCACGGCCGAGGCGGTGCGCGTGTGGAACATCGACGCCCAGCCGAAGCTGAAGCTGCGCACGCCGGAGCGGATCGCCGAGTTCTTCGCCGGCTACGACATGGTGGAGCCGGGCTGGGTCTCGTGCTCGCGCTGGCGTCCCGAACCCGAGTGGGACGGCAGCCTGCCGGTCGAGGTCGACCAGTGGTGCGGGGTCGTCCGCAAGGCCTGAGCAGCGCCCGGATCGCCGACATACCCGGGATATACCGGGGGTTCCTACTGTTGCGGGCGTGCCTCTCCGTCGATCCTGGACCAGGACGTCCATCACCCTGACGCTGGCCGCCGCCCTGCTGGTGCCGGGGCCCCAGGCCGCGGCCGCATCCCTGTCGGACGCCGAGTTCTTCGGCAAGTGGAGCAACGGCGCCTGGGTGACGGCCCCGCGCATCGCCTACGACCGCGAAGGGCTGGACGAGGTGCAGCGCGCGGTCAAGGACGGCGACTACGCCCTGGCCAAGCAGAAGCTGCTCGACCACTTCCGCGGGCGTCCCGCCATGAAGGCGGGCCGCTTCTCGCACTCCGCCTGGCCGGGGGTCCTGGAGCTGACGCCCGACCACATCTGGACGCTGGACACCGGCGAGGTCTACATCACGACGCTGACGGTCGGCCCGCAGGAGACGACGGTCAAGGCCGACGTGACCAGCAGCGTCAAGGAGGGCAGGACCGGGTTCTTCCTGATGAGCCGGTACAAGGATCCGGTCATCGCGCGCTTCAACACCAGGGAGAAGAGCTCGGGCAATCCCACGCTCCGCCTGACGCTGGCCGACGGCTCGGTGAAGACCCTGCGCCCGTCGCACGACACCTACATCTGGGCCGGCCACCCTGACACCGCGTACGGCGACAAGTACCTGATGCAGGTCAGCGACCAGGGCAAGGGCCCGTTCAGCGCGGAGACGCGCAAGGCGTACCTGCGGTTCGACCTCACCGGGCTGCCCGAGGTGACGAAGGCGGAGCTCTCGCTGACCGGCTCGGCCGACGCGAAGAAGGACGTCATGCTGTACGGCAACGGCGAAACCTTCACCGAGGCCGCCCGCACCTGGTCCAACACCGTGCAGTACACCTACTCCTGGCAGGGCGACCCGGGCGGGTTCGACTGGAAGCGGCCGGCGGGCGCCGACAAGGAATTCCTGGTCCAGCTGCCCCGCTTCTACTTCGCCGGTCCCCTGGCCGAGGCCTACCGGCAGACGGACGAGGAGAAGCACGCCGCCACGCTCATCGGCCTGATGACCGACTTCGTCAAGGACGCCGACACCTATGTGAGCGACGGGGCGGGGGCGTACCCGAACAGCCTGGCCGTGGCGCGGCGCGTGCAGAACTGGATCGCGGCGTACGAGATCCTGCGTACGAGCCCGTCGCTGACACCCGAGGCGAACGCCGAGATCCTCAAGGCGCTGAGCAGGTCCGCCGCGCACCTCGAGACCAGCGAACAGGGCGCGCACAACTGGCGGCAGACCCAGAAGGCCGCGCTGCTGCACACCGCCGTGTACTTCCCCGAGTTCTCCAGGATGCCGCAGTGGAAGGCCGACGCGGTCACCTCCCTGGAGAGGCTGCTCGACGAATCCACCCACGACGACGGGGGCTACTGGGAGGCGACGGACGGGTACGCCCGCTCCTACGCCTCCCAGTACGTGGACCTCGCCCTCTTCATGCGCGAGCACGGCCTCGACTTCAGCGAGGAGACCAGGGCCGGTCTCGGCAGGCTGGGCCGGTTCCTCATGGACCAGACCTACCCCAACGGCTACGGCCCCGTGTACGGCGACGGCGAGCCGAGGGATTTCCGCTCGACCCTCAGGAGGCTGGGAGAGCTGCTCGACGACGAGGAGCTCATCCATGTCGGCACCTCCGGCGCCTCCGGGCAGGAGCCCGCGCACACCTCGGCGCTCTACCCCGACACCCGCGTGGCGGTGTCCAGGTCAGGCTGGAGCCCCGAGGACTCCTATCTGCGGCTCAACGCCGATCGCGGCAACCACAGCCACACGGACGAACTGGCGATCACCGCCTACGCCTACGGCAGGCCGCTGCTGCCCGACATGGGGACGTTCACCTACGCCGACGACCCGCGCGCGACGTGGCTGCGGCAGAGCACGGAGTCGCACAACACCATCGAGATCGACAACCAGGCACAGATGTCGACGGCCCCCGGAGCGATCACCCACCTGATCTCCAACTCGGCCTTCGACCTGATCGGCGCGCACACCCAAGCCTCCAAGGGCGCGCTGCACGAACGGTCGGTCCTGTCGCTGTCCTCGGGCCTGTGGCTGGTCTCCGACCGGCTGAAGCCCTCGGACGACGCCCAGCACCGCTACGAGCAGAACTGGCACTTCGTCCCGGAAGCGAACCTCTCGCTCAGGTCAGGGCAGAAGGCAGCGACGACGGCCTTCGGCGACGGCGCCAACATCACCGTCGTGCCCGCCGACCCGGGCAAGATGTCCGCCTCGCTGCGCGACGGGTACTACGCCCCGGCCATGTACCGGGTGGAGAACGCCAAGTACGCGTCCTACGTGAAGACGACCGCGGGCCGGACCACCTTCGACACCCTCCTGCTGCCGTCCACGGGGGCGGCGGACCGCACGGTGGCGGTGGAGCGTATCCCCGTCGGCTCCACCCCGGCGCACCAGGCGACCGCGCTGGACCTGAAGCTCGGCGAGCGGGGCGAAGCGGTCTACTACAAGTCGTGGACGACCCGGGCGTCCCGCTCCTTCGGGGCGTACACGTGCGACGGCAAGCTGCTCTACGCCGAGACCGGCGCGACCGGACAGACGATCATGCTGGTGGACGGCACATCGGTCAAGCGGGACGGCGCGGCCCTCGTCACGTCGCCGAAGCCGGTGAAGGACCTGGCCGTGACGATCGGCGCGGACGGCACCGTACGCATCGACGGCGCCGAGCTGGAGGCGAGCACCGACCCGGCGCGCGCCATCGCGATCGCCGCGCCCGACGCCACCAGGGTCGTCCTCAACGGCACGCAGGTGCCCTTCCACCGGGACGGCTCGCTCATCCACGCGGCGGCGGCCCGCTGACGGGCCGAGTGCCGCGAGTCACCTCAGCCCGGTCGCCGGCGGTCCCGCTGCGCCTCGCGCACGATCGCGCCGACGTCCGCGACCGGGCCCAGGTGCCGCAGCTTGTCCGGGTTGACCAGTGAGCGGATGGCCTGGACCCGTTCGTCGAGGATGTCCAGCCCCCAGGCGGTGAGGACATTGCCGTCGCCGTCGCGCAGGATCGCGCCCGGCTGGCCGTTCACCTCGCGCGGCTCCACCACCGCGCCGGTCATGGCCATGAACGGCGGCACGTTGGCGGCCAGCACCCTGATGACCTTCTCCACGCCGGTGACGCGGCGCGGACCGCCGACCTTGCCCCCGCCGTCGTTGACGAGCTGCACGTCGGCGGCGAGCAACTCGCGCAGGCCGTCGACGTCGCCTTCCTTGAGCGCGTCGAAGAACCGCCCGGCGAGCTCCTCACGCTTGCGCCGGTCGGCGTCGAAGCGGGGCCGGCCCTCCTCCATGTGACGGCGGGCCCGCGACACGAGCTGCCGGCAGGCCGACTCCGAGCGGCCCACCGCCGAGGCGACCTCCGCGAACTCGAACCGGAACACGTCCCTGAGCACGAAGACCGCGCGTTCGAGCGGGGTGAGCCGCTCCAGCAGGAGCAGCGCCGCCATCGACACCGAGTCGGCCAGCTCCGCGGAGCGTTCCGGGTCCTCGTACGGATCGGCGAGCAGCGGTTCGGGGAACCACGGCCCGATGTACTCCTCCCGGCGGACCCTGGCGGAGCGCAGCACGTCGATCGAGAGCCTGGTGACCGTCGCCGACAGGTAGGCCCTGGTGGATCGCGGCTGCGCCGAGGCGGTCGCGTAGCGCAGCCACGTCTCCTGGACGGCGTCCTCCGCCTCCGTCACGCTGCCCAGGATCCGGTAAGAGATCGAGAACAGCAGCGGTCGCAGCTCCTCGAATTCCTGCTCTCGCGTCATGCCAGTCCAGTTCGTGTTCGGCGTCGGGCTCCGTACATGTGACGAGAGAGCCGGCCGTTCTGTGACATCGCATCATCGCACCGCCCATGTCACAACCGGGTGCGCCACCTCGTCCCAGAGAGCATGACGAACACGGACACGACCTCGGTGCTGGTCACCGGAGGCAACAAGGGACTCGGTCTGGAAGCGGCCCGGCGGCTCGGGCAGCGGGGATGGCGGATCTTTCTCGGCTCACGCGACGAGGGCCGAGGGCTGGCCGCCGCCGCCGAACTCTCCCGCGAGGGGACGAACGTGGTCATGGTCCCGCTGGACGTGACCTCCGACGCCTCGGTGGCCGGCGCCGTACGGCTCGTCCGGGAACACACCGACCGGCTGGACGTGCTGATCAACAATGCCGGCGCGTCGGGCAGGGCGGTCGCGCCGGCGGACGCGACCGCCGACGAGATCCACTCGGTCTACGACACCAACGTGTACGGGCCGATCAGGGTCACGCACGCGTTCCTTCCCCTGCTACGGGCGTCCGACCATCCGCGGGTGGTGATGGTGTCGAGCGCCGTCGGTTCCTTCGAGGTCGTGACCGATCCCGAGCAGCCCTCCTCGAAGATTCACGAACTCGCCTACAGCTCGTCGAAGGCCGCGCTCAACATGATCACCGTCAGGTACGCCCAGGCGCTCCCGGAGATCAAGTTCAACGCCGTCACGCCAGGGGAGGTCGCCAACCACACGTTCGCCGCCACCGACATGAACCACCACACGGGCAAGCTGACGGTCACCGAGGGCACCGACTCGTACGTCAGGCTGGCCACGATCGGCCCCGACGGCCCCACCGGCACCTTCAGCGACCGCCTCGGCCCCATCACCTGGTGAACCGCGCGTCCGCCGGCACCATCCCTGCAGAGGGGCACCATCCGGGGCCCCGAGGCCACGAGGGCCCGCGCGTACGGGTGGGGCGGGACGGGTGAAGACCGCGGGCGAAGCGGTCATCGTCCATCAAGCTCTCCCGAGGGGACCGTCGCCTTTAGGCGATGGGGGAACCGGGAGCGGGAGGGCCGCCAAGGCCCGAGCGTGCAGTGACCTTCCCGGTCTGCGCATCAGGAATCTCCGTTCGTCGCGTATTAGATGTGTGGCACTGTGATAATGATCGTGTGACTCGTCAGGTGCGCCTTCCCCCGGTGCG
>NZ_SMLD01000415.1:0-574 GCF_004352805.1 Nonomuraea mesophila | reverse complement strand
GGACGTTGCATGTGGATGAGCCGTCGCCGCACGTGGACTGGTCGGCCGGCGCGGTGCAACTGCTCACCGAGCCGCAGCCGTGGCAGCAGAACGGGCACGCCCGCCGGGCCGCCGTCTCCTCCTTCGGCGTGAGCGGTACGAACGCCCACATCGTGCTGGAGGAGCACCCGGCCGCCGAGGTCGCGGCCGAGCCGGTGGAGGAGCCTTCGGTGGTGCCGTGGGTGGTGTCGGGTCGTAGCGCGGAGGCGTTGCGGGCTCAGGCGGGCCGGTTGGCCGAGGCGGTGGCGGGTGAGCGGCCGGTGGATGTGGCGCATTCGCTGGTGGCGTCGCGGTCGGTGTTCGATCACCGTGCCGTCGTGATCGGCTCCGATCGGGACGAGCTGGTGGCGGGGCTGCGTGAGCTGGCCGGAGGTGCTGCCTCGGCCGTGGTGCAGGGGGTGGCCGGTTCGGCCGGTAAGACGGTGTTCGTGTTCCCCGGTCAGGGGTCGCAGTGGCTTGGTATGGGGGTGGAGCTGCTGGACGGGTCGCCGGTGTTCGCGGCGCGGATGGCGGAGTGTGAGGCGGCGCTGGCTCC
>NZ_SMLD01000414.1:0-625 GCF_004352805.1 Nonomuraea mesophila | reverse complement strand
CGCCACCAGCAGGTTCTTGCCGAGCGCCATCTCACCCTGGTCGGTGCACGGCCCGTCGGCGATCACCTGGTTGACCTCGACCCGGTCGCCCTCGGCGACGATGGGCTTCTGGTTGAACGAGGTGCCCATGTTGGAGCGCTTGAACTTCGCCACCCGGTACGTCGTCTGCGTGCCGTCGTCGTTGATGACGGTGACGTAGTCGGCCGAGACCTCCTCCACGACCCCCGCCTTCTCGGCGGTGACCATGTCGCCCGTGTCGGTCGCGGCACGGTATTCCATGCCGGTGCCGACCAGCGGCGCCTCGCTCTTGAGCAGCGGCACCGACTGCCGCATCATGTTGGCGCCCATCAACGCCCGGTTGGCGTCGTCGTGCTCGAGGAAAGGGATCATCGCGGTGGCCACCGACACCATCTGGCGCGGCGACACGTCGATGTAGTCGACCTCCTCGGCACGGGCCAGCTCGGTCTCGCCGCCCTTCGTCCGCACCAGGACGCGCGCCTCGGCGAACGTGCCGTCGGGGTTGAGCACGGTGTTGGCCTGCGCCTTGACGAAACGGTCTTCCTCGTCGGCGGTCAGGTAGTCGATCTGGTCGGTGACCTTGCCGTCGACGACCTTGCGGTAGGGC
>NZ_SMLD01000413.1:0-625 GCF_004352805.1 Nonomuraea mesophila | reverse complement strand
CGCCACCAGCAGGTTCTTGCCGAGCGCCATCTCACCCTGGTCGGTGCACGGCCCGTCGGCGATCACCTGGTTGACCTCGACCCGGTCGCCCTCGGCGACGATGGGCTTCTGGTTGAACGAGGTGCCCTGGTTGGAGCGCTTGAACTTGGCGACGCGGTAGGTGGTGCGGGTGCCGTCGTCGTTCATCACGGTGACGTAGTCGGCGGAGACCTCCTCGACCACGCCGGCCTTCTCTGCGCTGATGACGTCGCCCGCGTCGGTCGCGGCACGGTATTCCATGCCGGTGCCGACCAGCGGCGCCTCGCTCTTGAGCAGCGGCACCGACTGCCGCTGCATGTTGGAGCCCATGAGCGCGCGGTTGGCGTCGTCGTGCTCGAGGAAGGGGATCATCGCGGTGGCCACCGACACCATCTGGCGCGGCGACACGTCGATGTAGTCGACCTCCTCGGCACGGGCCAGCTCGGTCTCGCCGCCCTTGGTGCGGACGAGGACCCGGGACTCGGCGAACGTGCCGTCGGGGTTGAGCACGGTGTTGGCCTGCGCCTTGACGAAACGGTCTTCCTCGTCGGCGGTCAGGTAGTCGATCTGGTCGGTGACCTTGCCGTCGACGACCTTGCGGTAGGGC
>NZ_SMLD01000412.1:0-650 GCF_004352805.1 Nonomuraea mesophila | reverse complement strand
GCAGCAGGCGCTGCGCCATCTTCAGACGGGTTTTGCCAACTTCTTCGCCAAGCGCGCCAAGTACCCAACGTTCAAGACCAGGAGGAAGTCGCGGGCGTCGGCGGAGTACACCCGTTCGGCGTTCCGCTGGCGCGAGGGGCGGTTGACGCTGGCGAAGATGGACGCCCCGTTGGCGGTCGTGTGGTCGCGTCCGCTGCCTGAGGGCGCGGAGCCGTCCACGGTCACCGTGTCGAAGGACGCGGCGGGCCGCTGGTTCGTGTCCCTGCTGGTGGAGGAGAAGATCACCCCGCTCGCTCCGGTGGAGCACGCGGTGGGTGTGGACGCGGGCATCACCGCGCTGGCCACACTCTCGACCGGCGAGAAGATCGTCAACCCGCGTCACGAGCGCCGCGACAGGCGCAGGCTGGCCAAGGCTCAGCGGGCGCTGGCCCGCAAGGCCAAGGGGTCGAACAACCGGGCCAAGGCCCGGCTCAAGGTGGCCCGAGTGTACGCCAGGATTACTGACCGCAGAAGGGACCACCTGCACAAGGTCACCACACGGCTTGTTCGCGAGAACTGTGAGGATGGTGGTGTGCCGCTTCGAGCCCTGGCTTGACTCGCGCGAGAACAGACCATGGTGTCTTGGCTTGGATCTGTCGGCCGGGGTTTCG
>NZ_SMLD01000411.1:0-672 GCF_004352805.1 Nonomuraea mesophila | reverse complement strand
CAGCGTGGCACCAACGAGAACACCAACGGCCTGCTGCGGCAGTACTTTCCCAAGGGCACTGACCTGTCACGCTGGGATGCCGAGGAGTTGGCGGCTGTTGCGTTCGCGCTCAACACCAGGCCCCGAAAGACCCTCGGATGGAAGACACCGGCAGAAGCCTTCAGCGATCAACTGAACTTGCTGCTCAGCAGTAGTGTTGCGACGACTGATTGAATCCGAGCAATTCACGTCTTGGGCTTTTGGCAAGCGACTGCGGGACGCAGGCCTGCTCGGCTCCATGGGAACGGTGGGAGATTGCTACGACAATGCGATGATGGAATCGTTCTGGGGAACGATGCAGCTCGAACTTCTCGACACCAGAATCTGGGAAACCCGAGAAGAACTAGCCAACGCCATCTTCGAATGGATCGAATGCTGGTACAATCCATACCGACGACATTCCAGTATCGGAATGCACAGCCCCGTCACGTTCGAGGCCCTCTCCAGGCCATCAGACACCGCTGAGTGACCTCACCTCAGGTGTCCGTGCTACGGGGGGAAGCTCAGGTGTGTCTCAGGACATAGGCAACCGCCGCGATCAACAGCGTGTGCGGTGTGTCCAAGGCCAGAGTTGTCATCACCGCTGTTGTCGTCGAGGGCCGGTCCCAGGCAGAGGTCGCCCGCGCTTACGGA
>NZ_SMLD01000410.1:0-682 GCF_004352805.1 Nonomuraea mesophila | reverse complement strand
GTGTATAAGAGACAACCCCAGCCCGAACAGCACCACGGCCCCGACGGCGCCGGCCGTGCTCCGCCCCACCACGGGCGGCCCCGACGATCTCGCGCTGGTCTACGTGGACGGGCGCCCGCCCCCCGCACCGCGAGCCAGTGCAGCGGCACCGCGACCAGGGCGTACCCGGCGGCCAGGGCGACCAGCGCGGGCCGCCACCCGTACACCTCGACCAGCAGCCCCGTGAGCGGCAGGAAGATGCTCGACGCGAACCCCGCCACCACGGTCACCGCCAGCAGCGCCCGTGCCCGCCGCGTCGCGTCGAACCAGGCCACGATCACCGCGAACGCGGCCTCGTACAGCACCATCGCCGAGGCCACGCCGAGCACTCCGCACACACTCTCTCTAGGTAGAGCTGGGCCAGTGACGTCACCTGCGACCAGGCCAGCAGCGACAGCGCGCCCGCCGATCCCGCCGTCATGAGCGAGCCGGAAAGACCGAGAACGCGTATTGACATCCTCCCCCTCCTGAAGGAGGGGGATTCCCACGGTCGCCCGTGAGGGTTCCTGCTTCATCGCCGGTTGCCCGTCCGAGAGGACTCTCGTTGAGGTCTGACACCAGCTCCACAGGCGTTTCAGCTCTCCGCCAGCCCGGCGGCGAGCACGTTCCTGGCCGCGTTGACGTCCCGGTCATGGACCGCGCC
>NZ_SMLD01000409.1:0-696 GCF_004352805.1 Nonomuraea mesophila | reverse complement strand
GGCCCCCCACGCACGAGACCCCCACGCACCGGACCCTCAGAGCAGGGACCCCCACGCACCGAACCCTCAGAGCAGGGACCCCCACGCACGAGACCCCCACGCACCGGACCCACACGCACGGGACCCGCGAGGGCAAGGGCCGTACCACCCCCACGACCCGCGAGCATGGGGTCCGCAGAACCCTCCGGCGTGGGACGCGCCGTCCCACGACGAGACCGGCCACTGGCCCGCGAAACCGGTGACGCCCAGCACGCCGCCGTGGGAGCCGCCACCCGCGTTCACCGCCGCGGCCGCCGGCATGCCCGTGTGGCCAGGGCCCACCAGCGACCCGCACGCCATGCCCCCGTGGCCGGCCGCCACGGGTGAGCTCGTGGCCGAACCCGACCCCGACGAGCCCGGCCTTCACCAGCCCGGTCCCGACGAGCGCGGTCCCGACGAGCGCGACTCCCCGGCCGCCGCGTTCGACCCGAACGCCACCGACCCGGAGGGCTTCACCCGCCTCGGCGGCTTCCCGTCGAGCGCCACGGAACATCACGGCCCCTCGGCGCCCCTTCCGGGCAGCACCGGCGTCCCTCCGCACGGCACCCCCGCGGACGCCCGCTCCACGGACCTGACGGAAAGCCGGCACCCCGGCACCGACCAGGCAGCCGTCCCCCAGCCCCGCACCGGCCGGCCAGGAGCCACCCCATCCGGCCC